>CAYZQZ010000047.1:0-15444 GCA_964480235.1 uncultured Reyranella sp.
CTCGCGGCCGCCCAGCTCCAGGACAAGCCCGAGGCCGTGATCGCCGCCCTCCAGGCCGCCGCGGTCAAGTTGCCGCCCGAACTCGCCGATCTCGCCCTGGTGATCGTGGGCTATCGCAGCGTCGACACGCCCGAGGTCCAGGCCGTGGTCGGCAAGCTCGACACGCTGACCGGCGCCGAGCGTCCGTTCCGCGCCAGCGTCAAGGAACTGCAGTCGCTCGCCGCCTGGAAGAAGGGCGACCTCAAGCGGGCCCGCGAACTATGGACGGAGATCTCGCGCGATACCGGTGCGCCGCAGGGCGAACTGCAGCGCGCGCAGGCGCTGCTCGCGCTCACCGGTCCCGCCGAAGGCAAGGCGCCCGACGAGAAGAAAGAGGGCAAGTAGTCGATGGCCCTGTCCCTGCCGTCTGTCGCGCGCGCCCTGCTGGCGGCGGTGCTGCTCGCACTGTCGCTCGGCGGTTGCGATATCTTCGACAAGAAGAAGACGCCGCTGCCCGGCGAGCGCTCGCCGGTTTTCGCCGACCGCAAGGACCTCGAACCCGACAAGGAAACCGCCGGCGTGCAGGTCGAGTTGCCCGGGCCCGTGACCAACGATTCCTGGCCGCAGTCCGGCGGATTCTCCAACTACGCCATGCAGCACCTCGCGATCGGCGCGGCCCCGCAGGTCATCTGGAGCGCCGACGTCGGCGCCGGCTCGACCAGCACGCGCGTGCTGACCACGCCGCCGGTGGTGGCCGACGGCAAGGTCTTCGCCAAGGACGCGCAAAGCACGGTCTCGGCCTACGACGCGGAGACCGGCAAGCTGCTCTGGCGGGTGACGCTCAAGCCGGAAAAGGCGCGCGACTCGGACGAGTTCGGCGGCGGGCTGGCCTGGTACGGCGGCCGGCTGTTCGTCACGACGGGATTTGCCGCGGTGTTCTGTCTCGACCCCGACACCGGCAAGGAGGTCTGGGTCTCGGGCGTCAGCGCGCCGGTTCGCGGCGCGCCCCTGGTGTTCGGCGATCGCGTCTTCGCCATCTCGATCGACAACAGGCTGCACGCGATGGCCGCGGTCGACGGCGCCGACCTGTGGTCGTTCACCGCGGTGCAGGAGACCACGGGCTTCGTCGGCGGCAACAGCCCCGCGGGCTCGGCGGACTACGTCGTGGCGCCGTTCAGCTCGGGCGAGCTGGTCGCCCTGCGCATCGACAACGGCCGCCAGGCCTGGAACGAGAGCCTGATCGGCCGCCGCGGCGAGATGCGCGCCTTCGGCAACCTCTCCGACATCCGCGGCCGACCGGTGATCGATCGTGGACTGGTGCTGGCGATCGGCTCGGGCGGCCTGATGGTCGCGGTCGACCTGCGCACCGGCCAGCGCCTGTGGGAGCGCAACATCGGCGGCAACCAGACGCCGTGGACCGCCGGCCGCTTCGTCTTTGCCGTCACCGGCTCGGCCGACGTGATCGCGATGGAGCGCGCCACCGGCCAGGTGAAGTGGGTGACGCCGCTCACGCAGTACGAGGATGAAAAGCGCCGCCGTCCGGTGCTGTGGGCGGGCCCCGTTCTCGCCTCCGACCGCCTGCTGATCGGCGGCTCGACCGGCGAGCTGCTGGCGCTGTCGCCCTATGACGGCAAAGTGCTGGGCAAGATGACGGTAGGCGCACCGATCCGGCTGGGGCCGGTGGTCGCCAAGGGCACGATCTACGTCCTGACCGACACGGGCAGGCTCATTGCCCTCCGTTGACCAAGACCAGACGGAACCCGGCGAACCGAGGGAACTTCCCAGGGTAGCGATCGTCGGGCGTCCGAATGTCGGCAAGTCGACGCTGTTCAACCGGCTGACCGGCAGCCGCCACGCCATCGTCGACGACACGCCGGGCGTGACGCGCGACGTGCGCGAATCGCCCGCGCAGCTGGGCGACCTCAAGTTCACGCTGCTCGACACCGCCGGCTGGGAAACCGCCGACATTCCCCGCATCGAAGGGCGCATGCGGCTCTTCACCGAGCGCGCCATCGATACCGTGGATGCCGTGCTGTTCCTGATCGATGCGCGCGCCGGCGTGCTGCCGCTCGACGAGGCGTTCGCGAGCTGGCTGCGCAAGCGCCACGACAAGGTGATCGTCGTCGCCAACAAGTGCGAGGGGCGTGCCGGACAGAACGGCCTCGCGGAGGCGCACGCGCTGGGGTTCGGCCAGCCGATCCCGGTATCGGCCGAGCACGGCGAGGGTCTCTCCGACCTGCATGAGGCGCTGTCGCGCCTGGTGCCGGCCACCGATCCGGACGAGGAGGACGAAGACGCCGATTCAGAAGAGACTCCCGAGAAGAGCGAGAAGTACGCCGAGGCCGCCGCGGCGGCCGCAGCCAGACGGCCGCTGATGCTGGCGATCGTCGGGCGTCCGAATGTCGGCAAGTCGACCCTGCTCAACCGGCTGATCGGCGAGGAGCGCGTCATCACCGCGCCGGAGGCGGGCACCACGCGCGACGCCATCCGCGTCGAATGGCAATGGCGCGGCCGCAAGATCAGGCTGATCGACACCGCCGGCATGCGCCGCCGCTCGCGCATCGACCACAGGCTGGAGCAGATGTCGGTGGCCGACACGCTCGATGCCATCCGCACCGCCGACGTCGTGGTGGTCGTGCTCGACGCCGCCGACATGGCCGAGAAGCAGGATCTCACCGTCGCCGGGCGCGTCGTCGACGAGGGCCGCGCGCTGGTGATCGCCGTCAACAAGACCGACCTGCTGGCCGATGACCGCTCCGGCGCGAGCAAGGCCTGGCGCAAGCTCAGCGACCGCCTCGAAGCCTCCTTCACCCAGGTCAAGGACGTGCCGATCGTGGGCTTCTCGGCGCTGAGCGGCCGCGGCGTCGAGCGGCTGATGCCGAAGGTCATGGAGATCTACGACATCTGGAACAAGCGCGTGCCGACGCCCAAGCTCAATCGCTGGCTGCGCGAGATGGAGACGCTGCATCCGCCGCCGCTCGCCAAGGGCCGCCGCATCCGGCTGCGCTTCATGAGCCAGGTCAAGACGCGGCCGCCGACCTTCATCCTGTCGGCGAGCCAGGCCGACGAGCTGGGCAAGGACTACATCCGCTTCCTGGTGAACCGCCTGCGCGACGATTTCGGCATGCCCGGCGTGCCGATCCGTCTGACCATGCGCAAGGCCAAGAACCCGTTCGCGGGCCGGGCGAAGAAGCAGCGCTGAACCCTTCGCGTTGACGCACATCAAGGCGGGACGGCGCGTCGGCATCACCATGAGGGGATGCTGAAACGGATCCCGATCTCCCTGTGGCTACTGATGGCGGCGACAGCCTTTCAGCCGGCGACAACGGCGGCCCAGCAGGCGTCCGCGTCCGACCAGGTTCCGCAGGACATGCGGCGGCTGATGATCTTCGAGTCCGACCCGGGCAAGACGAGCTTCACCGACGGGTCGGGCGTCCGGACTCTTAACCAGTGCCGCAGCACGCTCACCAAGCATCCAGGCTACTGCAACAACGTCGCCAATGTCGTCTGGTCGACCTACATCGTCGATTTCGGCAAGGGCGCCGAAGGCAAAGAGATCGCGCATCAGCAGTTCGAGGTCTACCGCAACGACCGGCGCAAGATGCAGAAGCTGAAGAGCGAGACACCGTTCGCGGGTGCTGACGAAGGAATGGTGTTCGAATTCGACTGGCGCAACAAAGACGGAAAGTTCCTGTGCGGCAACTTCACCCGAGAGACCGTGTTCCGCATCGGCAGCTGGATGGTGCTGACATCCGAGGACTTCTGGAACGAGACGCCGATTGCCGCTCCCTACCTCGCGCCGAAGCTCGCAGCCCTGCTCGGTGGCGTCCAGCTCGCTCCGGGCGAAATCGCGTTCAGGAACATGCTGATGAACGGCCTCGGCTTCGGCTCCCGCGATGCGAGGATGTGTCTCGACGAGGTGATGAACGAGGTCGAGGCGCAGGCCCCCAAGGACGCCCGGATGGCGGAAGACATCGCTGCCCTGCGCAAGGCCGCCGCGCGAGCCCATGCCATCGAGGTGCTGGCGGCCGTGCCGGTCGGGCCCGGCTATTTCGACGAGTTCGATCCCAAATGGTGGGAAGCGCTGCGCGACGTGATTCCCGACCCGACCAAGCCGGCCGATCCGCAGGACAGCGCCCTCGATGAACTGATCGATCTGCTGCCGCCGCCGCTCGGCACGATCGTCAAGTTCACCCGCGAGGCCGACAAGCGAATGCGCTCAATCAAGCTACATCTCGTCAACCCGACCCTGCATCGCGAGATCTACGACTGCTACAAGGCGCAACGCGATGCCGATCAGGGCTCGAGGATACAGGCGGGCATGGGACAGGATGCGCTCGAGACCGCGGCGGCGCACACGCTCCTCGATGCCACGGCCGACATGTCCGGCAGGCGCTGCCTGGGGGCGGAGACGTTCAAGTCCAGCTACGAGCGCGACCTAACCCGGGCTCGCACGAAAGAAGAGCGGGAGCAGGAATTCGCCCGCCTGGTCCGGCCGGTCGCGATGCGCTTCGAGTTCATCTACCAGGTCGAAAGGGCGCACGCGAGGAAGGCGGACATGCTCAAGGAGGCGTGGATGCCCGTGTCGGCCGTGCTGGAACGGCTCAGGGGACGGGTCAATGTCTGCATGAGCAGGCCGCGATAGCCGGCCGTCAGGGCGCCTCGCGCAGGCCCCCGCAAACTCCGCAAACCCACGATACGCCCTGGCGGCTATCCCCACGAGCGGCGGTTTCTTGATCCAGCGCAAGGCCCGGCGCGCAACGCGGCTCGAAGATGGTTGGCATGAAGCACCTCCTCGCGCTGGCCGGGACCCTGATCGCCCTGCATCCGGCGGCCCACGCGGCCGACGACGTCTATGCCATCGCCATGCCCGGCCGCTACGAAGTGGCGCCGTCGACGGTGGCACCCGACATCATGACCGCCATCGTTGCCACCGTGCGCTCGCTGCGCGGCGAGACCGATCTCGGCAAGGGCGTGGCGCCGGTGTCGCTCGCGTCCGACGCCAAGGTCGTGGCCGGCGACAGGCTCGGCGATGCACCCGTCTTCAGCTACGAGGGCTATGCGGTGGCGGGCGTGCGGCTGCACCGGCTCGAGCCGTCGGCCTACGGTCCGAAGGGCCGCCGCCTGATGGGTGTGGTGCAGTTCGTGAATGCGGCGGCGCTGCGCGCCGAGACCGCGTTCCTGATCGACTACACCGAGGCCGGCAAGGGGCTGGCGATCCACCAGTTGCAGACCATGGCGGTGACGCCGACCGATCCGCGCATCGTGCTGCGGGCGCTGCCGCGCACCGCCGGCGAGGCGCTGGCCAAGGCCAAATGGAACGACATCGGCGCCTTCATGGAAGCCACGCTCGCGCTGCGCAAGCCGCTGCCCCTGACCAGCGACGAATGGCTGCTGGTCGCGATGTCGCCAGACCGCATGCTGGCGGGCGACAGACTGGAGATCCACGTGGCCGACAAGCAGGCGCCGCCGGCTTCGCCCTATGCCGGCAGTTCGTTCGACATCGGCGGATTTCCCGTGGCGGCGCTGCCGTGGACGGCGTCGGGTAAGCAAGCCGTTGCCAACATCTTCCTGAAGACCGACATGCATCCCGAGAAGACCGATGGCCGCCGCCTCGTTGCCACGCAGCCGCTGTCGGCCCAGCGCTAGGAACAGACCGTGCGCTCGACCTTCGCTGCTGCCGGCCTGCTCGGGGCGGCTCTCGTCGCGCCGGCGGCGGCCCAGCAGCAGGTGCTGCTCGCCGACGGCGCGTTCGAGATGATGTCGTCGACGCCGGATGAGCCGGGCGAAAAATTCCGCGATGTCTGCACGATCGCGGCCGGGCAGGTCCGCTGCACGATGCAGAAGCAGCTTGGTGCCGCGGTCTTCAATTCCGCCATCACCGGCGTGCTGCGCGGCAACCAGATCGTCAGCCGGGCGCACGTTCGCGTGTCCTTTTCGGGCGCCTGCAGCTTCGCAACCGACGTCGACCTCTCGGGCACCATCGTGCTGTCTGCCGACGGCACGCACACCGTCACCTGGACAGGCGGACCGTCGACGAATTCCTCGTTCGCCGGCAATTGCGCGGGTATGCCGACGAGCAACCCGCCGGCTCCGCCGTCGCGCTGGATCGGGACATGGCGCCAGCTCAGCGCGGCCGAGGCGAGCGCCCTGGCGCCAGCGCCACCGGCCGTCGCACAGCCGGGCGTGCCGGCCGCGCCGGACACGACGGTGCTGCTCGTGAAGGACGGCAAGGTGATCGTGATCAATCTCGAGGACTGGAAGGCCGGCAAGCTTACGGTCGAGCAGATGGAAGCGGTCAAGCAGTACGCGATGACGGCGCAGTCGGGCGGAGCAAGCTACACCTTGCAGACGTGGCGCTATGGCGGAGTGCAGCGCAACGACCCGCCGGTCTACATGCCGATGCGCCGCCTCGACGAGGTGATGGCCGAGGGCGCCTACGATGCGGGAAGCTCCGCGCTGTCCTGTGCGCAGAGTGCGGCGAGTTGGGCCAAGGCCAATCCGGGCAAGGCGTCGCTGATGGCGCTGGGCCTCGCGGTCTCGCTGGCAATGCCTTACACGGTCGCCTTCCAGGCCTCGGCGGGCGGCATGACCTTCCTCGAGTCGGCGGGCATCGGTTTCATGACGTCGGCCGCGCCGGCGGCGGTGCAGACGCTGGTCACCAGCGCGGCGTCGGGCGAGGGCTTCTGGAAGAGCACCGGCAAGGCGGCGCTGTCCGGCGGCATCGCCGGTGCCGAATCGCTCATCAGTACGACCGTCGGCGCGGGCGTCACGGGGGCCGTCGAGACCGGCGCGGCGTTGACGCGCAAGCTGGTCGGCACGCGCATATCGGAGGAGGCGGTGAAGGGCTTCGGTGCGGTGGCTTCCGGCATCGCCGGGTCGGCGACGGATTACAGCGTCGGGCTCCTGCATGACAAGGCCGCCGATGCCATCGCCGCCTCCGCGAGCAAGACCGCCATTCCCGATCTGGTGCCGCCCGCCCGCTTCACGCCATCCGGCGGCATCGTCCTGCCGATCCTGTCGAAGCCGCTCACCCGGCAGTGAACGCCATGTCGAGGAACAGGTTCGTCGGCGCTCTTCTCGTCTCGGCGCTGTTCATCCCGGCGCTGGGCGCGCGGGCGCAGACAGCCGCTGCCCAGCCGGATCCGGTCGCCGCTGCCGCCTTCGAGATCGTGACGTGGAATCCGCAGTCGCCGGAGATCAAGTTCCGCGAGACCTGCGTGGTCGCGGGCGAGCAGGTAAAATGCAACGGCACGTTCGCGGTCGCGACCGTAAGCGGCACCGGCATGTTCATCGGCAAGGCCCGCGGCAATACGTGGGTGGGCATCGGTTCTTCCAGGGGAACCGACTCCAATCCCCAGTGTCATTACAGCTACGAAAACAAGGTCGCGATCACGCGGGTGCTCAATCCGGACGGGACCCACACGACTACGGGGGTCAATTCGACGGTCAACTACTTTTCGGTATCCGGCGCCTGTGCGCCCCACATGCCGCGCACGTCGAGCGATCCCGGACCGAACACGACCGTCGGCACCTGGCGCCTGATCTCGCTCAGCGACGTTCCCGCGGTCGCGGAGAACGCGCCGGTCGCTGCGCCGCAGACCGTCATCGTGATCGCGCCGGACGGCAAGACTATCGCGATCGATCTCTCGCAGCTGAAGGCCGGCAAGCTCACGGTCGAGCAGATGGAGCTGGCCAAGCAGTACGCGCTGACGCCGTCGTCGGGCGGGGCGGGCTACACCCTGCAGGCGTGGCGTTATACGGGCGTGCAGCGCAACGACCTTCCGGTCTACGAGCCGATGCGGCGGCTTGACGAGGTGATGGCCGAAGGCGCGATCGGTGCCGGAACGTCGGCACTGGAATGCGCGCAGGGCGCCGCTTCGTGGGCCAAGGCGAATCCCGCCAAGGCTTCGCTGATGGCGCTCAGTCTCGCGGTCTCGCTGGCGATGCCCTACACGGTCGCCTTCCAGGCGTCGGCCGGCGGCATGACCTTCCTCGAATCGGCCGGCATCGGCTTCATGACGTCGGCGGCGCCGGCGGCGGTGCAGACGCTGGTGACCAGCGCGGCCTCCGGCGAAGGCTTCTGGAAAAGCAGCGGCAAGGCAGTCCTGTTCGGCGGCATTGCGGGCGTTGAGTCGCTGGTGAGCACGACGGTCGGCGCCGGAGTGACCGGCACGGTCGAGACCGGCGCCGCGCTGACGCAGCGTCTGGTCGGCGCCCGGATCTCGGAGCAGGCGGTGAAGGGGTTCGGGACCGTTGCCTCGGGGATCGCCGGATCGGCGACGGACTATGGCGTCGGCATCCTGCACGATCAGGCGGCCGATGCCATCGCGCAGTCGGCGGCGAAGACCACCATTCCCGACCTGGTGCCGCCGGCACGCTCGACGCCGGCCGGCGGCATCGTCCTGCCGATCCTGTCGCGGACCGCCGCTCGCTGAGGCGCGGCCCCGGGCCTCGCCCGCTACCCCGGAAACTCCGCAAACCGGCAAAGTCCTAGGCTCTCACCAAAGGCGCGGAGATTACTCCGCGCTGATCGAGACGCGTCGCTCCTCAGGGTGAGGCGATGTCCTGCGCCAGCACGCGATCGAGATGGGCGGTGTCGTCCGACCATTCGCGCGGCTCGAGCGGCCGGGCGGGTTGCGGCGGCGGCTCGTCGGCGCCGAGCGGCACGACGTCGACGCGGAAATCCTCCACCTGCTCGTAGGCGTGGGTGTGCTGCAGCTCGGCATAGGCGCGGCGGCCGTCCTTGAGCCGCAGCACGAAGCCCGCGGCGCTGGAGTGGAGATCGCCGAAGCTCCAGTAGCGCTCGACCCTGGCGATGTCGGCGGGGGCAAAGCCGTGGCTCTCGGCGTCGAGCGTGTAGAGCACGTGCCCCAGCTCGTAGATGCCGGTGATCCGGGGGCGCCGGGGCGCAGGGCCCCCGGGTGTCGGAGTCGGGGAGGGCGGAGCGGTCTTGGCCATCGCCGGCAGTGTAGTCCCGATCGCGGCAAAGCGCCTAAGCTTCCGCCATGAAGCCTTATGTCCTCTGCCACATGGTCACCAGCATCGACGGCCGCATCTGGGGCAGCCGCCAGCGGCCCAAGGCCAATCTCGTGCCCAACCTGTTCGAGACCCTGCACGACAGGCTGGTGGAGGAGGCGAAAGGCCAGCCGGGCGCGGGCGGCTCGTGGCTGTGCGGCAGGGTCACCGCGCAGGAATTCGCGCGCGGCAAGGGCAAGGTCTATCCGCCCACGGCCGAGAAGTTCCCGCGCGAAAACTGGTACGCGCTCGACGAGGTAAAACGGCGCGGCGTGAAGGCCTGGGGCATCTTCCTCGATGCCCACGGCAAGGCGTGCTGGGAACGCAGCGACATCGGCGGCGATCCGATCCTGGTGATCCTGACCGAGCAGGTGCCCGACAGCCATCTCGCCGGCCTGCGCAAAGAGGGCATCTCCTACATCTTCGCCGGCAAGACCGAGGTCGACCTCGCGGCCGCGCTGGAGACGCTGAACCGCGAGCTCGGGATCACGCGCCTGCTGCTCGAGGGCGGCGGCGGCGCCAACGGCGCTCTGCTGCGCGCTGGCCTGATCGACGAGATCAGCCTGGTGATCTCGCCGGTGGTCGACGGCAGCACCGGCGGCCCGATCGTGTTCAATTCCGGCGACAGCGACCTCGGTCCGGCGCCGATCGAGCGCATGACGCTGGCGAGCCACACGGTTCTCGATGGCGGGGTGGTGTGGTTGCGGTACAGGTTGAGTTCGGCGGCGGCCTAGCTCATCGAGTTGGCCGCAGTCCTGCCGTCTCGCAAACCCCGGAAACTCACTCCATCAGGGCCGGGTTCACCGCCCACCGCCGCGACGGCCGGCCGGGGCGCCGGCCTTCGACGGTGACGCGGCGCAGGATGCCGCCTTCCTCCAGCCGCGCGATCACCTTGTCGGCCCCCTCGGCGTCGACGCTGTAGGACAGCGCCTCGCAGCGGATCTGTTCGCGCGACACTTCCTCGAAGCCGGAGGCCCGCAGCCAGCGCACGGCGCGGCGGGCCTGGCGGTCGCGGTCGGTGCGGCCGGCCTGGTTGAACACCGCCCGCGCGTGCGGCTTGAAATAGGCCGTCCACAGGCCGATCGCGTGGCCGATGCGCTCGTGGTCGATCGTGGCCGGCGGGACCGGGTTCTCGTACTCCGACCACGACAGCAGCATCAGGATCGCGGCGAGCCGCGCCACGGTGCCCGGCCCCTTGCCCAGCCAACCCGCTTCGAGGCCTTCCATCGCCTGCGTCTCGGCGTGCTGCGCGCGCATGAAATGGTCGAACGCGTGCAGGGCGAGGTCGTCGAACACCAGCAGGCGCGGACTGCCGGGGCTGCCGGCGGTGTCCGCGATGCGCGCCAGCATGGCCAGCGCCGCGTCGTTGTCGGCGACGCCGCGCTCCATGAGCGGTGTGTAGTGCGGCGCGTCCGGCCACGAGAACAGGAAGCGCGCCGCCATGCCGTCGTCGCCGCCGCTGAACGCCTCGGCGATGCGGTCGGGCTGGATGGTGCCGACGACGCTGATCGGGAATTTCTCCAGGTGCAGCGGATTGGCGCGCGAGCGGCGGTTGATGGTGACGCCCGACGCCGACCATGCCTCGAGCCACTGCGCGCGGTCGGAGCCGCCATTGGCGTAGCGGTTGAGGTTGGCGATCCAGGCCGCGAGCTCGTCGCGCCACAGGATGACGCCGCGCGGATTTCCGGCGACCACGTCGGCCAGCGCTTCCATCGTCGAATCCGCGACGACGAGCTGGGTCGGCGTGAAGGTCTCGGTGAATTCCGCCTCCGCGGGCTTGGCTGGCGTCGGCTCGCCCGCGGCGACCGCCTCGGCGCAGCGCTCCTGCCATTGCTCGGCCATCAGCCGGGCGCGCTCGACCGACGTGGCGTGCTGGGCGCGGCGCTCGGGATCGCGGGCGCGCAGGCGATCCTCGATCTGGGCGAGCGGCCGGCGCATGGCGGCGAGCGCCGGCGTCTTGCCGCTCGACGGCAGCCCGACCAGCGCCTGCCACAGCACCAGCGGCTCGCTCCAGGTCGGCATCACGCGCGCGAGCACGCCCGCGCCGCACAGAGCGGCGACGGCGGCGAACAGGCCCTGCGCCACGTAGTCGACCGGCGTGCCGGCGGCCTGCGCGGTGGCGATCGCCCAGCGCTCCCAGGCGGGCGGCAGGAGTTGGACCGGGAAGGGCGGTGCGGCGCAGCGCGCCTCGTCGAGCAGGCTGCGGTCGATCTCGCGCCACAGGTCGGCGGCGAGGGCGGCAGGGTCGATCCTCCGGAAGCCGGCCGGGGCTTCGAGCGTCGGGTCATTGTGCAAGGGACACCTCCTGGAAATGGGAAACGGGGGAAAGGGGAACGGGAGAAAGCGGAGCGAACAGGGGCGGCAGCGGCAGCGGACGCTCGAAGGCGCGCATGACGCGGCGGGCCAGCGCCTCGCTGTCGCAGACCAGGCCGGGCGCTTCGGCGAGCCGCGGCACGGCGCGCGGCCAGTCGAGCACGACGGCGCCGTGGCAGCGCGCGGCAAGCCAGGCGTAACCGTCTTCGTACAGGCGCAACGGACGGTGCGCGTCGCGCGCCAGGTCGACGGCGCGGTCGTTGAGCAGGGCGGCCGCGCCGGTGCGCCGGCGCATGGCGCGGGTGCGGGTCGAGGTGGCGACGAGGTCGATCAGGTCGCGACCGTCCCAGGCGCCGGCGATCAGGGCGAGCGCGCCGGGGCCGCGCGACGGTTCGTAGAAGTGCGCATCGACCTCGACCAGGGCGAGGCCCCAGCAGGGCCGGGCACCCGAGGCGAGCGGGCGCGGCAGCAGGTGCGCGATTGCGGCCCGGCGCCGGGTCCGCGAGGCCTCGATCAGCTCGCCGAGCAGACCCGGAACCGCCGGCTGCCGGGCGTGGTGCCCCGCGAATTCCGCAAACTCATTTCCGGGGTTTGCGGGAGCCAAAGGAAGGGTTGACGCCATGGCACGCGCCTCGCATGTTATCGCCGAAGAGAACAAATAGGGAACTAGTGCGTAAAACGCAAGTCCTGAATTATCGGAGTTTGCGGGGCACCGGGCAGGGCGTGTTTGTCCGCCGAAATCCTTGGGCGAATCCCGGGCCGGACGGCGCTTGCGGATTCGGCCAGCCGGCCGGGCAGACCGGAGGAAGGGGGCGCTGATGGGCCTGTCGTCGGCCGAGATCGAACGGGAGCTTCCCTATCTGTCGAAGGTGATCCTGCGCACGCCGTGGCGCACCCACGAACAGCTGGCCGTGAACCAGCGCCTGACCCAGCTCACCAACGATTACCATTGCCGGCACTTCAACGGGATTTCGACCTACCGCTTCCCGCGCCAGGAGGCGGCCGCCAGCTTCACCGACTTCGTGCGCATCGGCCGCTACCACCGCCTCAAGCGTGACTGCCACGACGGCGCCGGCCAGACGGAAATCGCCCTGGAATGGCTGCGCCTGTGCGACGAGCGTCAGACCATCCTGGCCTGGGGGCGGCAGGACGGACGGCTGCAGTCGGTGGTGCAGGCCTACCGCTTCGCGCGCCGCTGCGGCGACCATGCGGACAAGGCGTACGCCGAAGCCGGCGATGCCGTGAGACGCCTCGATCCCTCGGTCGCCGATCCGATGAACCATGCCGGTGTGCTGCTGGAATGGGCCGAGCGCGAGCATCGCGATTGGTTCTGGCGATGCTGCCGGGAGCATCACGTGTTGTAGGGCCCGCGGGCGACGCGGGGGCAAAAGACTTGTCTGCCGACCGTTGGCAACAAGCCATCTTGCTGCCGACCCGTGGGCGGCCCTACGCTGCAGTCCGGTCAGCCCACGGGCTGGCGAATGCGGCCGGCCTCGAGCTTGAGAACTGGTGGCGCTTCGAGGGGCAGGCCAATGATGCCGTCGCTGGCGACAATCAAGACCTATCTGGCCGCCATTTGGGCTGGCCGACGCTTCCACGCGATTCTCGACAACGGCTACCTGGTCAGGGAACGCGATTGGTCCCGCTCACCCGGCGTGCAGACCCTAGTGGCGAAGGCCCGAGAATCGACAGACGCCTACCGGCAATGCGCCGGCTCGGCATCCTGATGAATCCTGTCGCCCAAGGCGCGGTTTGGGAGATGCAGAGCGCCAGGGCGGCGGCACTCGCCGCTGGTCTCGAGGTCGTTGTTGCCGAAGTGGCTCGTCCCGAGGCACTCGATACCGCGCTGGAGCAGTTGAAGGCGGTCGATGCGATCAACGCCTGTGCCGACCCCCTCGTGGCGCAGTATTTTCGCCGCATCAACGGCTTCGCCCTGGAATCGAAGATCGCCGCTTCGTGGAGCCCGCGGGCGCTGATCGCGGGCGGGGCGCTGATGACATATGGCCCGAACTATCCGGACATCATGCGGCGGGCTGCTGACTACGTTGACCGAATTCTGCGTGGCGCCCGCCCGGGCGATTTGCCGGTTGAGCGGGCCGTGAAGTTCGACCTCGCGGTCAGTCAGGGCGTCGCCCATTCGCTTGGCATCATCGTGCCGCCGACCGTGCTGGCCGCGGCCGACGAGGTGATCGAGTGAGCCCCAAGTCCTTTGCGGCGCAGAAGCTCTAGTGGCGATCTCCCCGCTACCGCATCTGACCCTAAACGGAAATCGGCAGGTAACACGACTGGATTGGATCCGGCCCGTCGACTAGCGTTATTTGATCGGGGGACAATAAAAAGGGCACGCGATGGGAGACCAAGGGTCCGTACCTGAAACGCGATACGCGCGCGCGGGCGACGTCAGCATCGCGTATCAGATCATTGGAGACGGACCAATCGACCTCGTCATGGTGCCGGGACTCGTGTCGCACGTGGAGTTCTTCCACGAACTGCCCGGATACACCGACTTCTTGCGCCGGCTCGCGACCTTCGCCAGGGTGATCAGCTTCGACAAGCGCGGCCAGGGCCTGTCCGACCGCATGGTCGGCAGCCCGAGCCTCGACGAGCGCATGGACGACCTCGACGCCGTCATGGCCGCCACCGGCGTCAAGCGAGCCGCCCTGTTCGGCTATTCGGAGGGGGCATCGATGAGCGCCCTCTATTCAGCGACCCATCCGGAGCGCGTCTCGCATCTCATCCTGTATGGGGGGCTTTGCGCGCTTCACCAATTCCTCCGACTACGAACATATGCACTCGCTGGAAACTATGTTGCGTGCCGTCAAATATTGGGGCACGGGCGCCTCCATAAAGACGTTCGCACCGGGAGGGGCGAACGATCCTGCGGCGGTGAAGCTCTGGGCCCGTGGCGAGCGACTGATCTGCTCGCCGACCGGCTATCGCGCCATGCTGGAAACCAATGCCCTGATAGACGTGCGGAAGATTCTTCCGCAGGTCCAGGTTCCGACGCTGGTGCTGCATTGCGGGCCCGACGCGGCCGTTCCTGTCGCCAATGGCCGCTACGTCGCTCGGCACATCCCAGGGGCGCAGTACGTCGAGTATCCGTCGGGCGACCACCGTCCCTGGGGAGAGGAAAACGTCGAGAAGCTGTCCGGCGACATCGAGGAGTTCGTCACCGGCCACCGCGACGCCAGCCGCAATGTCGAGTTCGAGCGCTTGCTCACGACCGTCCTGTTCACGGACATCGTCGACTCGACGCGCCGTATGGCGAGCGTCGGAGACAAGAGATGGCGGGATGTCCTCGACCAGCACGACAGGCTGGCCCAGCGTCTGATCGCCCAGTATCGCGGCCGCCTGATCAAGAACACCGGCGACGGTATTTTGGCGAGCTTCGACGGACCGGGACGCTGCATCAAATGCGCGTTGTCGTTGTTGGCGGCAGCGAAGTCCGTCGGCCTTGAGGTGCGCGCCGGTCTGCACACTGGGGAGGTCGAACTTCGCGGTGACGACATTGCCGGAATCGCCGTAAATGCCGCTGCCCGCATTATGGGCGCCGCCGAACCCTCCGAAATCCTGGTATCCTGGGTGGTAACCGACCTCGTCGCAGGGTCGGGAGTTTCCTTCACGCCCAAAGAGGCGCGGGAACTCAAGGGACTGCCCGGGGCCTGGGAACTGTTTGCTGCAACGTGACTGCCGGTGGCCTAAGAGCTGCTTTCTAGACCGTTGGTGGCACTTTTCGAAAGTCGGGAGCCGGTGTGGCCACGTCCGCTGTCGGGGATGGATCGGACTTCGTCAGCGCGTCCTTATGCGCGTCGCCCGGCACCGCGACGAAGCGCTTGGGCTCGCGCGCGGCGGCGAACACCGCCTGGCCGTGCGGGAAGCGGACGGTGCGGTCGCCCTCGGCGTGGGCGACGAAGACCTTGCAGCGTGCCCGGTCGATCTTGCCCTCGGTGTCGAGGCGGCTCCTCATGGCGAACAGCAGCGGATCGGGCAGCCACGGCAGCATGTCGTGCGCCTGCCGGCGCGCCGAGGCGACGGGCGCGATCAGGACCAGGGCGCGGCACGGGCTGGCCGTGGCCAGCTCGGCGGCCGGCACGGTGCCGAGCGAGTGGCCCCACAGCACGACGGTTTCGGGCG
>CAYZQZ010000048.1:0-15388 GCA_964480235.1 uncultured Reyranella sp.
ACGGTAAGGGCGGCGACCGACGCCGCGGTCAGCGCTTCCATCTCGACGCCGGTACGGCCCTTCAGCTTGCAAGTCGCTTCTATGTCCACCGCGTTGCGTTTGGCATCCAGCGTCAGCTTCACGTCGACCGAGTTCAGCGCCAGGGGATGGCAGAGCGGGATGAGATCCGGCGTCTTCTTGGCCGCCATGATGCCCGCGAGCTGTGCCACCGCAAGCACGTCGCCTTTGGCGGCCTTCTTGTCCTTGATCAGCTTCAGCGTCGCCGGCTGCATGACCACGCTGGCGCGCGCCACAGCGACCCTCTCGGTGACATCCTTGGCACCGACATCGACCATGTGCGCGTTGCCGCGCGCGTCGAAGTGGGTGAGGACCTTCTTCTTGCTCATGCGGCCTTCCGGACGAGGATCTCGCGCACTGCGGCCTCGACGTCGGGCTTGCGCATAAAGCTTTCGCCGATCAGGAACGCCGAAGCGCCGACCCTGGCCATGCGTGCGAGATCGGCCGACGAGCCCAGGCCGCTTTCGGCCACCAGCACGCGGTCCTTGGGTACCCTCGGGGCGAGAAGCTCGGTCGTCGCGAGGTCGACGGCGAGCGTTTTCAGATTGCGGTTGTTCACGCCGACCAGGTCGCTTTCGATCTTGAGCGCACGCACGAGCTCGGGTGCGTCGTGCACTTCGACCAGTACGTCCATGCCCCAGCGGTGCGCCAACTGCGCCAACTCTCCGGCGAGCGCGTCGCTGAGACAGGCCATGATCAGCAGCACGCAGTCGGCGCCGAGGGCCCGGGCCTCGACGATCTGGTACGGGTCGATCATGAAATCCTTGCGCAGGACCGGCAGCCCGGTCGCTGCGCGGGCCTGGATCAGAAATTCGTCCTTGCCCTGGAAGTAGGGCTCGTCGGTCAGCACCGACAGGCAGGTGGCGCCGCCGCGTTCGTAGGCTCGGGCAAGCGACGGCGGATCGAAGTCGGGACGGATCAACCCTTTACTGGGCGAGGCCTTCTTGATTTCCGCGATCAACCCGTAACGGCCAGCCGCGATCGCGGCCTTGAGGGCGCGGGCGAAGCCCCTCGGCGCGTCGGCACCCTGCGCGGCTTTTTCCACTTCGGCGAGGGGGCGGCGGGCCTTGCAGGCCGCGACGTGCCTTGCCGTGTCGGCGGTGATCTTCGCGAGCGTGTCGCTCATATCGGGTCCTCAGGCACAGATTCGTTGCAGCGACTCGAGCGCCTTCCGCGCCTTGCCGCTGTCGATCGACTCGGCCGCAACAGCAGCACCGTCCTTCAGGTCCTTGGCCTTGCCGGCAACCATCAGGGCCGCGGCACTGTTCAGGATGACGATGTCGCGGAAGGCATCGCGCCGTCCAGCCAAGACCTGGCGGATAGCGTCGGCATTGTGTGCCGCGTCGCCGCCCTTCAGCCTGTCCATCGTCGTGCGGCCAAGGCCGGCGTCTTCGGGCGAAATCTCGATTTCGTTGACCTTGCCGTTCTCGAGCGAGGCGGCCCAGCTCGTGGTAGTGGTCGTGAGTTCGTCCATGCCGTCCCGGCCGTGCACGACCAGTACGCGCTCGAGCCCGAGCTTGCCAAGCGCCTGCGCTACGGGTTTCAGCCATCGGCGGTCGAATACGCCTACGAGTTGACGCGAGACGAGGGCGGGATTCGACATCGGGCCCAGCAGGTTGAAGATCGTCCGCGTTGGGGCGAGTTCGACCCGCGGGCCGGCGACATTGCGCATCGCACCATGGTGCCGCGGCGCCATCAGGAAGCAGACATTGGCCTCGACGAGCGCCTTTTCCAGCGTCTCGATCGGCAGGTCGAGGTTAATGCCCAGTGCACCCAGGACGTCGGCGGCTCCGGACTTCGAGGTAAAGGCCCGGTTGCCGTGCTTGGCTACCGGTACGCCCGCGCCCGCCACCACCAGGGCCGAGCAGGATGAGACGTTGTAGGTGCCGTGATGGTCGCCGCCGGTGCCGACGATGTCGATCGCCCCGGCCGGGGCGCGCACGCGGGCCACTTTGGCGCGCAGCACCTTGGCGCCGCCAGCCAGTTCCTCGGCCGTCTCGCCGCGCACCTTCAGACCCATCAGGAAGGCTCCCATCTGGGCTGGCGTCGCATTGCCGCTGGTCATGATGTCGAATGCCCGCTCGGCTTCGTCGATGCCGAGCGTCATGCCGTTGCCCACCTTGGCCAGAAGGCCTCGAAAATCGTCGATGTCGCCGCTCACGCTTACTCTCGATTCTGAAGGGAGGTCTTACCCCCGATTTTGCCTCTTGCCGCCGGGGCGGAAGGGCGCGTAGCTATATCACATGGCCGAAGAACTGATCCTCAAGGTCACCGGCATGGACTGCGACGGCTGCGTAAAGGCCGTTACGCGGGCCGCCATCGGTGCCGGTACCCCCCCGATTTCCGTCGACCTCAAGACAGGCGAGATGCGTCTGCCAGCCGGGGCGGATGTCGCAGCCATCACCAAGGCCGTCCAGCGCGCAGGTTTCGGCGTCGCGACCTGAGGCTTTTTGGACCGGCTTCCCGTGCGATGAACGGGACGCGGAAAGGACCTATCCGCGCACATGCTCATAAAGGCATTGTAACAATAGGTTGGACAATTTTTCTCATCTAAAAAATGAGTTGAAAATTGTAAGACCCCAGACGCGCGCAACTTTACGCGCCTAGTGACCGCCCCAATCGCATCGGCCCGGATCGTCTAATTCGACGTTGGGGAGCGCCTGGTCTTGCGGGTAATTGCAAGTCGGCCAGCCCCAAAGGCTCCTCAGGCCGCCTTCTTCTTTTGTTGCGTTGGGTGCTCGCCCGCGATCTTGAGGAAGTTTTCGAGGATCTTGTGGCCGTACTGGGAGGCGATGCTCTCGGGATGGAACTGGACGCCGTGAATCGGCAGGGTCTTGTGGCGCATGCCCATGACGATATCGCCGGTCTGGGCGGTGATTTCGAGGTCCGTGGGCATGCTCGCCCTATCGACGATCAGCGAATGATACCGGGTGGCCTCGAATGGCGAGGGGACGTCCTCGAACACGCCCTGTCCCTTGTGCTCGACCGCCGACAGCTTGCCGTGCATGGGCAGCGGCGCCCGGACGACCTTGCCGCCGAATACCTGGCCGATCGCCTGATGGCCGAGACAGACGCCGAACAATGGCGCCTGCGCCTTGGCCGCCGCCCGGATCAGATCCATGCAGATGCCGGCCTCGTTGGGCGTGCAAGGGCCCGGCGACAGCACGATTCCGTCGGGCTTGAGGGCCATTGCCTCGTCGACGGTGATCTGGTCGTTGCGCCTGACGATGCAATGCGCCCCGAGATCGCCCAGAAAGTGGACGAGGTTGTAGGTGAAACTGTCGTAGTTATCGATCAAAAGCAGCACGAGACACCTGACGGCCGGGATTGCACTCTATTGTCGCGGAACCGTGCGGCGAAGGAAAGTGGCTGAGAGCATGGCTCCTGTGTTGACGTTCCTGGCGGGAAAGGTGGCCGGCTGGTTCGAGCCACGCCGCCTGTTCCGCGTGCAGGGCCGGCTTCGTTCCAGTGAACTGACCCAAATTGCCGTGTGTGCAATCTGGGGCGGGCTGATCGGTTCGATGATCGCAGGGCTGCATCTGCTGATCGACGCTCTGCACCGCATTCTGTTCCGGATTCCCGATGGCGACGGACTGAGCACCGGCATCGGCATAGATCCCGAACGTATTCTCATAGTGCCGGTGGCGGGCGGGTTGCTGCTGGGTCTCGTGGCGCTTGTGTTGCGCCGCTATCGACCGAACGACATCGTCGATCCGATCGAGGCCAACGCCCTGCATGGCGGACGAATGTCGTTCCGCGACAGTGCGCGCCTCGTTGGCGAGACCGTGATCTCCAACGTCTCGGGTGTCGCGGTGGGCATGGAGGCGGGCTACACCCAGCTCGGCGCGAGCGTGATGTCGAAGGTCGGGCAATACTTTCGCCTGCGCCGGCCAGACCTCCGGGTGTTCACCGCCGCCGGCGCCTCGGCGGCCATCGCGGCGGCCTTCAATGCGCCGATGGCAGGCGCGTTCTATGGCTACGAATTGATTCTCGGAAGTTACGCCATTCCCGCGCTCGCGCCGGTCGGGGCGGCGGCGCTCACCGGCACGCTCGCCATGCGTGCCATCACCGATTCGCAATCGCTGTTCGTCGTACAGCAATCCTTCGATTTTCCAACCTGGGTGTATCTGCTGTTCGCCCTGCTCGGCGTAATCGGGGCGGGCTTCAGTATACTGGCGATGCAGTCCGTCACCTGGGCAGAGCGCTACATCCGGCGTATATCGCTGCTGCCGCAATGGCTCCGACCTGCCTTCGGTGGCGCTCTGGTGACCGGGCTCGCGCTGCTGGTGCCGCAAGTACTCGGCAGCGGCCATGGGGCGATCCAGTACCTGTTCGATCGCAACCCGTCCTTTATCGCCGTCCTGATGGTGCTGATTGCCAAAGTGGTGGCCGCGGCGCTGTCGCTTGGTGCCGGCTTTCGAGGCGGCATGTTCAGCACATCGCTCTTTCTGGGATGTCTGCTCGGTTTGGTATTCGGCGATATCTGCGCCTTTGTGGCGCCTAGCATGGCCGCCCACCACACAGCCCTGATGATGGTCGGCATGAGCGCCGTGGCAGCTGGCGTCATTGGCGCGCCGCTCACAATGGTATTCCTAGTATTGGAAGGCACATCGAGTTTCCCTATGACGATCGGCGTCATGGTGGGAGTGATCCTCGCCTCGACCATCGTGCGCCTGACCTTCGGCTATTCGTTCTCGACCTGGCGCTTCCACCAGCGCGGCATCGGCATTCGTGGCGCCTACGACATCGGCTGGCTGGCCGATCTTACAGTCGGTCGCCTGATGCGCTCGGACCCCAAGGTTGTGTCCGACAGCACGACCGTGCGGGCGATGCGCGAGGCCTATCCGGCGGGCAGCGTGCGGCGTGTGTTCGTGGCGGCACAGGACGGCGCCTATCTTGGTGCGATCGACGTGGCGCTGCTGCACGACGCGACGCAGGAAGAGGCTCAGGATAGCCAGGTGGCACGTGATCTGGCGCGCGACGGGGATCTTTTCCTGCTGCCCTACGAGAACATTCGCACCGCGCTCACGCGCTTCGAGGAGAGGGAGATCGAAACGCTTCCGGTACTGAGCATCTCGGGTGACAAATCGGTGGTTGGTTACATTTCCGAGCAGTACGCACTCAGACGCTACAACCAGGAGCTCGAGCGGCGGCGCAGTGCCGATTTCGGCGAGCGCGGGCTGTTCTCGATTTCCGAGCCTCCGCCGCGGGGCTAGAGTGAGCCAATGTTGAAGAGCGTATCTTTCCTCCTCGCGCTCTCCCTCGCCACCTCGGCAGTGGCAGAGATCCGTTGCAGCGAGGGACTCGAGCCTATCGATCGCCAGGCCGACGCGCGGCTGTCGCCGATGGACTTCATCCGCAGTGTCACTGCCAACGAGGTGGCCTTCGCAAGGGCGTTCCCCGGCTTTGGGCACAAACTAGAAGTCACTCTGCAGTCGCTGAAGGGCGACGCCGTCGAGGAGGAGTATCGGCGGGTCAGCACGGTAAGTTTCGACAGCGCTGGGGCGCGCCAGGTGAACGTGACCGAGGGGCCGGACTCCATGAAGGTCACTCTCCCGAAGGCCAGCCTCGAGGCGCTCCGCGACGGCTTTGCCATCACGCCGGATATCATCGCCGACCGCGACATCGTTTATTCCGGTCGGCAGCTATTCCCGGATTTCAACGCTGCGGTGTTCGACATACTGCCGCGCGACAACACCGCCGATCGGCAGGCTTTCACCGGTCGGGTCTGGGTACGTCAGCGCGATAGTGCCATCGTGCGCAGCTGCGGACGGGCCTTCGGCGGTCCGTTCGGACCGATGCGCTATCTCGCGCTGCGCGAGAAGGTCGCCGACAAATACTGGTTTCCCACCCTGATCAAGGCCGACGAAACCGTCCGCATTGACGGCAAGGACGTGCACGTGCGCGTCCATCTTCATTACAGCGACTACAAAGCGCGCTGATCTCCCGGCATGGTCGTTGAACCCCTGATCGTTGTGCTGCTGTTGGCGGCCGCGCTGATGCATGCGAGCTGGAATGCGCTGCTGAAGGCAGACCGGTCGGACCGGCTCGCCACTTTCGGCGTGATCATGACCACCGGTACCGTGATGGGGCTGGTCGCCGTGCCGTTCCTGCCATGGATCTATCCGGGTGCCTGGAAGTTCCTCGCTCTGTCGGTGATCATTCACGTCGCCTACTACACGTTCCTTCTGAAGGCCTACTCGTACGGCGATCTCAGTCACACCTACCCGATCGCGCGCGGTCTTGGACCGCTTCTGGTGGCCTTGGTCTCCGGTCAACTGATCGGCGAGCACCTGCGTGTGCAGGACATCCTGGGTGTGGTCCTGTTGAGCGGCGGGCTTGTGGCGCTGGCGCTGCCGCTCAAGTCGGCCAATCCGAGACCCGAAGGGCGGCACGGCCTCGCCACTCTTTTTGCCGTGCTGACCGGCATCACCATCGCCGCTTACATCATCGCCGACGGTTTCGGCGTGCGCGCCGCCGGTCCGACATTCGAACACCGCATCGCCTACATCGCATGGCTGTGCGTACTGGAAGGGCCCTGGTTGCTGGTATTGGCGATCGCGCTCAGGCCCCAGACTGTCTGGTCGCATCTCAAGCGAACCTGGTGGCGCGGAGTGATCGGCGGGACTATCGCCAATGTCGGCTACGGCATCGCGATCTATGCCCTGGTGCTGGGACCGATGGCCCATGTCGCGGCATTGCGCGAAACTTCGGTGCTGTTCGGCGCGCTGATGGGCACACTGCTGCTGGGAGAGCCATTCGGGCTGCGACGAGTTGCGGCCGCGTTCGTCATCGTCAGCGGCCTGGTGATGATGAACGGGCCGCGCTTCATATGAGAGGCAGGACCTCGACCTCGATCGTTGCGAGTTTGGCGAACATGCGACGGCGGGCGGCAATCGGCCACCATCCGTAGAGGAATACGTCGAGCGGTCCCCACATGGCGACCCATCCGACGATCAGAAGCCCTTCGCGCAAGATGCGGCCGGCACCCTGATCGGCGAACGGTGCAATCTCGCGCGCCACGAGGCAGATCACCAGGAACATGAGACCGATCAGGAGGCTCTGGCGTCCGCGGCGCAGCTCGGAGTGAAGGCGTCGCATCTCGGCCTGCTCGCGCCAGGCGAAGTGGTTGTGGATCGACTCGACGATGTCTGCGGCCGCCGTCAGGCGCAGCTCCGGTTCGGACAACATGACGACGAGGCGGAGCGGTCGCCGTCCGAAGTCCTCGGCCGAGCCAATGATGTAGTCGTCGACAGCCGCATCGAGCTCCTTCTCGCGAAACGGCGAGGGGTCGAGCGAATTGTAGAGGCGGGCCAGACGGTCGAGCCGCAACTCGATGGTGGCGGTGTCGCGCTTGTCAGCAGCCGCAGTCGCCGTCATGCCTGCACCGAGCGTACTGCCTTCTACTTGCCGGCGGACGGATACAATTTGGCGGCATCGGCGCGCAGACGATTCCGCGATGCCGTGCGCAGATACATCATGTGGCCGCCGCTGTAGAGATTGAGGCTCACCCGATCGGCAATCACCTTGGGCGGCAGGTGGTCGAGCAGGTAGCGGCTGGCAAGATACGGGGTCACCAGGTCGGTCATGCCGTGTGCCACCATGAGCTTGAGCGCGGGGTTGCCGGCGAGAGCCTCGCGCAATTGCTTCGCGGCTCCGACATAGCCGCCGCTGATGGTGAGGCCGCTCCACCAATCCCAGCGCCGCGCAACCTCGTTGCTCTGGATCACGTAAGGAATGTCGGTCCGTACCCCCAGGGAGCTGTAAAGATAGTCGGCCGTGGCGGAGCCCAGCGCAGTGCGCAGGCTTTCGGCCGTCGGATCGCCATGCGACGTCTCCGAAGTCGGGGAGGGATCAGGAGCGCCGATCGAGCCGTCGTAGTAGCTCGCGAGCTGCTGATCGCCGCGACGGATCTCGCGCACAAACACTTCCGCCGGCACGCGACCACCGTATCGAGCGACGAGAGCCTCAGGCAATCCGGTGAACCTGGCGACGGTGGCGTAGGTCGTCTTGATATCCGCTTCATTGGGCGGCGACGCCGACAGCGCGGCGAGATAGGGGCCGAGTGCGTAACGCTCGATCTCAGCCAGCGCCGCGGCCGTCGCCGGACCGGTCCGCTCGAGTGCCACGGCGGCGTAGGACGGTAACAGCAAGGCGTCGGGCAGTACCGACATCGGATCGTGCGTGATGAGGCTGAACTCGATCACCGGTGAGACCATGAACAGGCCCGATACCGCGATGCCGTGTTCAGCCGACAGCAAGTGAGCAAGCCGCGCAGCGCGGAAGCCACCGTAGCTCTCGCCGACGATGAACTTCGGCGAGCCCTGCCTGCCGGCGCGGGCAAGGTAAAGATCGACGAATGCCGCCAGCGACTGCACGTCGCCATTGACGTTCCAGTAGCGCTTGTTGGCTTCTTCGGTGGCGGCGACGGTGCGGCTGTAGCTGGTGCCGATCGGATCGACGAAGACCAGATCGGTGAGGTCGAGCCAGCTGTCGGGATTGTCGATCAGGCGGGCAGGTGAACGAAACTGCTGCTCGTCGCCGAAACTCACGACCTTGGGGCCCATCGTGCCAAGATGCAGGTAGGCGGAGCTGGCGCCGGGGCCACCGTTGAAGGCAAAGGTGATCGGACGCGTCTCCTTTGATGCTCCGTCGCGTACGTAGGCGACGTAAAACATCCACGCCAGGCGCTCGCCTTTGGCATCGAGCATCGGGAGGGTGCCCGCAGTGACAGTGAAGGCGGTGTCTGTTCCGCCGATTTTGTAGCGATGGCGCGTTACGGAATCGGTGGGCGCGCCGGTCAGCAGTTTGCTCGCATCCTGCGCGAACGCCGGAAGTGAAGTTGCACCGGCGAGCAGAGTGGCCAGCGACAGGGCGCCGCGCCTGGTGAACTGCAGAGGGGCGGCGTGCTTGCTTGGCAGGGTGTTCGCTGTCATGGCTTCGCCTCGATTGTCGGCGATGGAATGAGGGCATGTCCACTCGCAACCTCGATAAACTGATGGAACCGCGCTCAGTGGTAGCGATCGGCGCCAGCGCCCGGCCGGGTTCGGTCGGTGCGGCGGTCACGCGCAACCTGCTCGAAGGCGGCTTTCGCGGTGACGTCCATCTCGTTAATCCGAAGGGAGGGCAGATCGGCGGGAAGCAGGTGCTGAAGTCAATCGGCCAACTGCCCGAGCCCGCCGACCTCGCAGTGATCATGACGCCCGCCGAGACCGTACCGGGCATCATCGATGAGCTGGGCCGTCGCGGTACGAAGGCCGCGATCGTCATTACGGCCGGCCCTGGATCCGGCCCGCAGGCCAAGCATATCAACGCCGAATGGCGTCAGCGTCTGCTGCGCGCGGCCCAGCCCCACCTGCTGCGCATTGTCGGGCCCAACTGCATCGGCTACGCCGCGCCGGGCTTGGGCCTCAATGCCAGTTTCGGCCCGAGCAGACTGAAACCCGGCCGGCTTGCCGCCGTCGCGCAGTCCGGAGCGGTGCTGGCCGGCCTCGCCGACTGGGGCGCCGCGCAGGGCATAGGCTTCTCACACCTGATCTCGATGGGCGACATGGCGGACGTCGATTTCGGGGACGTGCTCGACATTCTGGCGCGCGATTACGAGACGCGGGCAGTGCTGATGTATGTCGAGGGTATCGTTCATGCCCGGAAATTCATGTCGGCAGCGCGTGGCTTGGCGCGACTGAAGCCGGTGATCGTGCTCAAGGCCGGCAGGCACGCGGCGGCCGCGCAGGCAGCGGCATCCCATACCGGCTCGATGGCGGGCTCGGCGGCGGTCTACGATGCTGCATTCGCGCGCGCCGGTCTGGTCAGGGTCACAGGCCTCGGCGAATTGTTCGATGCTGCCGAGACGCTGGGCTATGGTCTGACGCCGCGCAATGAGCGTTTGGCGATCCTGACGAACGGCGGCGGTGTCGGAATCGTCGCCACCGATCTCCTGATGGACGAGGGCGGGGAACTCGCGAGCCTGTCATCCGAGACGCTGAATCGTCTGGACAGTTTGATGCCGCGCATCTGGTCGCATGCCAATCCGGTCGACATCGTGGGCGACGCCGATGGAGCGCGTTACGCCGCGGCACTCGACGCCCTGGCCGACGATCGCGCGGTCGGTGCTGTGCTCGCAATGAACGTGCCGATGGCGTTGACCTCGTCGGAGGAAGCGGCCCGGGCGGTGGCAGCGGCCGAGGGTGCCAAACGCGTGCCGGTGATCGGCTGCTGGATCGGAGGACCGGAGGCAGAAGCGGGACGGCGCGTGCTGCATGCCGCGCACATGCCGGCCTACGACACACCGTTGCGGGCCGTGCGCGGGTTCATGCACCTCGTGCAGTACCGTCGCGGGCAGCGGGCCCTGCAACGCACGCCGCCGTCTATCCCCGAAGTCCGTCCGGACACGGGGCGGGTACGTGCGATCGTCGAGGCGGCGTTAGAGGAAAAGCGCACCCTTCTGACCGAACCCGAAGCCAAGCAAGTACTGGCCGCCTACGGCATCCCGGTCGTGCCGACGGAAATCGCGCGAAATGCTCAGGAAGCCGCGGCAGCGGCGACGCGGCTCGGTTATCCGGTCGTCGTGAAAATTCTGTCGCGCGACATCGGGCATAAGACCGATGTCGGCGGTGTCGAACTGGACCTTGCGGCACCCGACGACGTGGCTGACGCCGTACGGGTGATCGAGGCAAAGGCTCGGGCACTCGCGCCAAAAGCCAGGATCGATGGGTTCGTGATCCAGCCGATGATCAAGCGGCCGCACGCGGTGGAGCTGATTCTGGGGGCGGCCGAGGACCCGGTGTTCGGGCCGATCCTGCTGGTCGGCCATGGTGGCGTGGCGGCCGAGGTGATCGACGACAAGGCGCTGGCATTGCCGCCGCTCGATCCGGTCCTGGCCGAGGAGGCGTTGAGCCGTACCCGTGTCGATCGGCTGCTGCGCGGTTATCGCGACCGCCCTCCGGCGGCGCGTGCGGCGGTGGCCGAGGCGATGGTGCATCTGTCCCAGTTGATCGCGGACGTCGATGAAATCGCCGAACTCGACATCAATCCATTGCTTGTCGATGCCGCGGGCGTGGTCGCACTCGATGCCCGCATCGTCGTGAAGAAGCCGAGCGGGCAGGAAAGGGCGGCGCGACTTTGCATCCGGCCCTACCCGATCGAACTCGAGAACTCGATCGAGCACCGTGGCGAACGCCTCACCTTGCGGCCCATCCGGCCCGAGGACGAGGCGCTCCTTCAGAGCTTCGTGCAGCATCTGTCGCCCGAGGACATTCGACTGCGTTTTTTCAGTCCGCTGCGTGAGCTTTCGCACGAAATGGCGGCCCGTCTGACCCAGATCGACTATGACCGCGAGATGGCGTTCCTGCTGATCGACGGGACCGAACTGTTGGGAGTGGGCCGGCTGTCGGCCGACCCCAACTTCGACCAGGCGGAGTTCGCTCTGATCGTGGCCTCGGATCGCCAGCGCAAGGGCTATGGCGAACTCTTGCTGCGACGTGTGCTCGTCTACGCCAGGAGTCGCGGCATCCGGAGCGTCTTCGGTATCATCCTGCGCGAGAACCATCGCATGCTCGCGCTGGCCGAGCGGCTCGGCTTCACGCGCACGCCCGGGCGTGCCGGACATGGCGATATCAGGGTCGAAAAACTGCTGGGCGAATTGTAAGCTTTGTTTTGGCTGCGTCTCTGAACTGAGGCAAAATAATGGCGTTCACTCAGATACTTACAGCCGATCCCTCATATGGCGTCTAGGAAGAACAGAAGCAGGAAGTCGAACAGAAAGAGTCCGAAATCGTCGGATTCGTTGCGGCCTCGTGTCGGTGCACGGCTGAGCGATGCCCTGGCATGGATCGGCGGCCATCGCTGGTTGGCCGCCATTGTCGCCGTCGTGCTGTTGTTCGGCGGCAGTCTGTCGGGCGGGTACTGGTTGGCTCAGCGCCTCGACACGCGCGCCAGCGAGGCAACGGTGCGCGACACCTTGCAGGACATGAAGCGCACGGCGGACAGCGGCGCGCAGCCGGCGCCACCAGCCCAGCCGAAATACGCCTCGATCGACGAGATCCCGGGTTTGCCCCGCTACACCGAACTCGATCCTGGGCAGCGCGTCCCGACACACGAGGAAAGGCCGCGAAAGGCGCCGCCGCAGGTTGTAGCGGGGGCCAACAGCCCGCAGGCGGCGTGGCGGCGTAACGCGATTCCGTTTGCCGACCTCAACAGCCGCCCACTGGTCGCTATCGTCATCGACGATGTCGGCCTGGATCGGCCGCGCTCGAAGCGAGCCTGGGAACTGCCAGGGCCGCTCATCATGTCGTTCCTGCCATACTCGAAGGACCTGCGCGAGCAGATCAAGGCGGCGCGCGCGCACGGTAAGGAGATCATGCTGCACTTGCCGATGGAGCCGTCCGGCCGGGCCGATCCCGGACCAGGCGCGCTACTGGTGTCGATGTCCGACAATGACATTGGCCGGCGAACAGCGGCCGCACTCGACGCTATGGAAGGCTATGTCGGCGTCAACAATCACATGGGCAGCCGCTTCACCACATTCAAACCGGGCATGCAGACGGCTCTGCAGCAGATCAGGGCGCGCGGCCTGCTGTTTCTCGACTCGCGCACGACGGCGCAAACGGTCGGTGAGCAGATCGCCCTTGAGGTTGGTGTCCCAACTCTGCCGCGCAACGTCTTCCTCGACGACGAGGAGACGCTCTCTTCGGTCAAGCGCAAGCTGGTCGAAACCGAGGAGGTCGCGCGCCGCCAGGGATACGTCGTGGCGATTGGCCATCCCCATGAAGTGACCTTGCAGGCGCTCACCGAATGGCTGCCGACCCTCCAGGCGAAAGGGTTCGCTCTCGCGCCGATCAGCGCCGTGTTGCGCAAGCGCAACGGCTGGGATTGAGTGCTCCAAACGGAGGAGCATTCGAGTGCGATACAAAAAATCGGCAATGATCGTGGCGCCGCAGCCGGAGCCGACGGAAGCCGGCGCTGACGTGCTGCGCGAGGGCGGCAACGCGGTCGATGCCGGCATCGCCTGTGCGCTCGTGCAGGGAGTGGTCGATCCGCAGATGTGCGGCATCGCAGGCTTCGGCTCCTGCGGCGTCTACATGCCAGGCAAGAAATTTCACGGTTACATCGACGCGCATGCGCCGGCGCCGCTCGCGGCGCGGCCGGACATGTGGGCCAATCTGATCGAGAGCGAGGCGCGGGATGGCTATGGGTTCATCCTGAAAGGCCGCGTCAACGACATCGGTTACAAGTCGATCTGCGCACCGGCCAATCTCAAGATGTACTACGAGGCGCACAAGGAGCATGGGGCGCTGCCGTGGTCGCGTATCGTCGAGCCGGCGATCCACTGGGCCGAGAACGGCTGGACGGTACGGCCGCACGTGCATTTCTGGTGGGCGGACGAAGGAGCCTTTGGCCGCGCGCCGAACCACGAACGCACGGGCTTCACGCCGGCGGCTCGGGCACTTTACTGCCGGCCTGACGGCGTCCCGAAGAAGGTCGGCGACCGGGTGGTCAATCGCGACTACGGCCAGACCCTGCGAGCCATCGCGAAAGGCGGCGCCGACGTCTTCTATTCGGGCGAGATCGCTCAGGCGATCGACGAGGATATGAAGAAGAACGAGGCGCTGTTGTCGATCGAGGACCTCAAGGCCTGGAAGACGGCACGCAACAAGCCGTTGTGGGGCAAATACCGAGGTTACGACGTCTCGACCAACCAGCCACCGGGAGGCGGCGTGATGCTGCTCGAGATGCTGAACATCCTCGAGCATTTCGACCTCGGGTCGCTCGAGCACAATTCCACGGAGTACCTGAGAATCGTCAGCGAGGCGATGAAGCGGGCGACCATCGACAAGGATCTCAAGGTCGGCGACCCAAAGTTCGTGAAGGTGCCGGTCGAGGAACTGACCTCGAAGGCCTATGCCCGGCCGATGGCGGAAGAAATCAGGCGTGGCGTGAAAGCCTCGGTGACCAGGTTCAATACGGGTGCCGTCTCCAAGGACACCACGCACATCTCGGTGATCGACAAGGACGGCAACTGCTTCACCATGACCCATTCGCTGGGAATGCCATCGGGCGTGATCACTCCGGGCCTCGGCTTCATGCACAACGGTTGCATGGGCGTGTTCGATCCGCGGCCGGGCCGCGCCGGCTCGATCGCACCCGGCAAGGCGCGCTTTTCCTCTGTCGTACCCTCGATTGTCTTCAAGGACGGCAAACCGCACCTGGTCATCGGCGCGCCCGGCGCAACGCAGATCGCCATGGGTGTGCTGCACGTGATCCTGAACGCGCTCGACTTCGACATGACCATGGTCGAGGCGGTGAGCGCGCCGCGCTTTTCCGCGACGTCTGACACGATCGACATCTCCAATCGCATCCAGGGACGGGTGGAGCGTGAGCTGCAAGGGCAGGGCTATCCGGTGGTGCGTAGCCCCTACGGCTTCGGTTTTGCCGCCGTCCACGCCATCCGTGTCCATGAGGATGGGCTCGATGGCGGCGCCGATCCCGGTCACGACGGCGTGGTCATCGCCGTTTAGGCCGCTTCGCCGCGACCCGCCGTGCCGCCGCGAGGGCGGCACGGCCCCAGACGAGCAACTCATCCGGCTCGTCGAGCAGCCGATCGGGCGCGCGCCAGAAGGAGAGGTCGATCAAATCGCCTTTCTTGGCGTAATTGAGCGGCGGCAAGGCCGCAGCTTCCTTGAAAGCCTCGCGATTGCCGTCGTCGACGCGGAAATAGAGCGTGTCGTCGGTCACCATGCCGAGCATGACGCCATCGCAGAACACGCCGCTTTTGCCGAACATGCGCCGGATGGTGATGCGGCCAATCGGTGCGAGCTGATCGCGCAGGAATTCCGCGAAGCCGTCGCTGGCGACCACGGCTCACCCCGTCGTCGGGCTGCCGTCGTCAGGCCGCCGCGCGCATCGCGGCCACGCCCTTGTCGAGAATCGGCAGCACCTTGTCCTTCGCTTCGGGAGGTACACCGAAGACGACGCGGTCGACACCGGCGTCGCGCGCGCGCTTGAGCGCCTCGATATCCATGCTGACGCCGAACAGCAGAATCGGCACTTCCTCTGGCTTGCGACCTTTTTCCTTCAGCATCTCCAGGAAGGGCGGGATCATCGCCAGCGTGTCGCCGCCGCGGCCGCCGATCGGCATCCAGCCATTGCCGTAGGCGATGGCGCGCCGCGCGCCATGCGGAAAGCCGCCGCCGACGATGATCGGCGGATACGGCTTCTGGACAGGCTTCGGCCACTGCATCATTTCGTCGAACTTCACCAGTTCGCTGTCGAATTTGGGCTTGGACTTGGTCCAGATCTCCTTCATCGCCTCGATGCGCTGGCGCATCAGTTT
>CAYZQZ010000049.1:0-15276 GCA_964480235.1 uncultured Reyranella sp.
CGCCCGCGCCCGGGTTGCCGGCGTGCGCGGCGCGCCCTCTGGTCGTGATCTTCGCCCACATCACGCCGCGCTCGGCGACGATCAGGTTGTTCTCGGTCTGGGCGCCCAGGATCAGTGCGTCGGGCCGCACCTTGCCGCTCTTGCGAAGGTACTCCATGCCTTCGGGTCCAAGGTTCTCCTCATCGGCGACGAAGGTGAAGATCAACTCGCCCTTCTTCGGACCGCCACGGCGCGCGATCTCCTCGGCCAGCCAAAGCTGCACCGCCATCGACCCCTTGCAGTTGCCGGCCCCCAACCCATAGACGAGCCCGCCCTTCACGATCGCCTTGAATGGGTCGGTCTTCCAGTTGGCGCGCTCGCCGACCCCCACCGTGTCGACGTGGGCGTTGAAGGCGATCACCGGGCCTTTGCCTTTGCCCCTCATCCGCGCCACGACATTGTCGACGCCCCTCTTGTGGGTGGCGATCTCGACCTTGTAGCCCGCCTTCTTCAGGCGCTTCGCGGCATAGGCGCAGATTTCGACCGACGTGCCGGGCGGGTAGGGGCTCGGCAGCGCGATCAGGTCGGAGAGGATGGAGACGAGTTCTTTGCGCACGATGCTTCCTTTAGGACTATGCGTCATCCCGAGCGCAACGAGGGACCTTTCGGGATCAGGAAAGGTCACTCGGGCTTCGCCCTCGGAATGACACCTGTTTGCTCAACGATTCGCCAGTGCCTCCAGTACTTCGACCAGCACCTTCGTACCGGCGGCGAGATCGGACGGGGTGGCGTTCTCGGCTTCGTTGTGGCTGATGCCGCGCTCGCACGGCACGAAGATCATTCCGGCGGGGCAGAGCTTGGCAATGTGCATGGCGTCGTGGCCCGCGCCCGACGGCATGTCCATATTGCTGAACTTCAGTTCGTTGGCCTTGGCGCGCACCAGATCGATCACGATGGAATCGAAGTCGGTCGGCGCTACGTTGGTCACGCGCTCGATGCGGGCGGGGCAGGGTGCCGCGCGGCTGTCGACGATCTGCTCGAGCATCTTCTCGTGCGCTTCCAACACGTCGTTCCGGGGGTGACGCATGTCTATGGTGAAGGTGGCCTTGCCCGGCACGGTGTTGGGCGAGCCCGGCGCCACGTCGACGCGGCCGATGGTGAAGCGCAGCGTATCGTCGGCGTCGGTCGTTACCTCGTACATCGCCGAGGCGATGCGGGTCGCGGCCGCATAGGCGTCCTTGCGCGCGGCGCGTGGTGTCGTGCCGGCATGCGCTTCCTCGCCGTCGACCGTGACGATGTAGCGCCGGCTACCCTGGATCGCGGTCACCACACCGATCGTCTTCTTGTCGTTCTCGAGCCGCGGACCTTGCTCGATGTGGGCCTCGACGTAGGAGTCGACGGGAAAGCCCGGTGCGCCCGGCCGGAGCGTCGTGGGCGCGGCCTTCAGGGTCTCGGCCAGCGCGTCCTTCAGCACCACGCCCTTCCAGTCCTTGACCGCCAGCATTTCGTCGAGCCTGTTGTGACCCGCGAACACAGCCGAGCCCATGGCGCCGGGCTGGAAACGGGAGCCCTCTTCATTGGTCCAGGCGACCGCCATCACCGGGCGTTTCGTTTTCACGCCGGCGTCTTCCAGCGCCTCCAGCGCCTCGAAGGCGGCGAGCACGCCGTACATGCCGTCGAAGCGGCCGCCGGTCGGTTGGCTGTCCATATGGCTGCCGCTCATGACAGGTGCGGCGTGCGGGTCGCTGCCAGCCCGCTGCACGAAGAGATTGCCGATCGCGTCGGTGAAGGTCGAGAAGCCGCGGGCCTTGGCCCAGGCGCCAAGCAAGTTCCGCGCCGCCGCGTCCTCGGCCGACAGCGCCTGCCGGTTGACGCCGCCCTTCGGCGTGCCGCCCAGTTTCGCCATGTCGGCATGGCGCTGCCACAGGCGATCTTCTTTGACCGCGTCAGCGCCGCTCATGCATCCTCTCCATAAGCGCGTGTTCTAGTCGGGAGCCTCCCAATGCACAATCACCTCGAACGCAATCTGATCGGTTACGGGCCCAATCCGCCCGATCCGCAATGGCCGGCAGAGGCGCGCATCGCCGTGAGTTTCGTGCTGAATTACGAAGAAGGCGGCGAGAACACCATCCTCAACGGCGATCCCGCGTCGGAGGTCTATCTTACCGAAGTGCCGGGCGGCACGCCGATGGTCGGCGAGCGCGACTACTCGACCGAGTCGGTCTACGAGTACGGCAGCCGCGCCGGCTTCTGGCGCATCCTGCGGCTGTTCAACGAGCGCGGCCTGAAATTCACCTCGTGGGCGGTCGGCAAGGCGCTGGAACTCAATCCGGCCGCCGGCAAGGCGATGGCCGACAGCGGCCACGAGGTCGCAAGCCACGGCTATCGCTGGATCAACTACAAGGATTTCACCCTCGATCAGGAACTCGACCACATCCGCAAGGCCTTTGCCGCCATCGAGAAGAGCGCCGGCAAGCCGCCCGTCGGCTGGTACACCGGCCGTTTCGGCAAGAACACGCTCAAGGCCGTGGTGCAGCACGGCGGCATCCTCTATTCCAGCGACTCCTATAATGACGACCTGCCCTACTGGGTAGAGGTCGAGAGCACGCCGCACCTCGTGATCCCCTACACGCTGGAAGTGAACGACATGAAATTCGCGGTGCCGCCGGGCTTCAGCCAGGGCGACGGCTGGCTGCAGGCGATGAAGGATGCCTTCGACATGCTCTATGCCGAGGGCGCACGCAGCCCGAAGATGATGTCCGTCGGCATCCATTGCCGCCTCGCCGGACGGCCGAGTCGGGCGGCGACGCTCGCCCGCTTCCTCGACTATGTCGCGTCCAAGCCCAAGGTCTGGGTGGCGACGCGCGAGCAGATCGCGCGGCACTGGATGAAAGTACACCCGGCCAAATGACCGGTTCCAGGGCATGACCGGACATCTTTACGTCGTCGGACTAGGCTTCAGCGGGCTCGAGATCGCCAAACGCGCGAAGGCGGCCGGCTGGGAGGTCGCCGGCTCGGTGACGAGTGAAGAGAAGGCGGCGCGCCTGCGGGCAGATGGCATCGACGCCGAAGTACTGTCGACCGGCAGCGAGCGGTTGCGCAGGGCGAGCCATCTCGTCAGCACCGTTGCACCCGGGGCGTCCGGCGATCCGGTGCTTTCGCAGGTGCGCCACGCCCCGGTGGAGTGGTTCGGCTATCTCTCGACCACCGGCGTCTATGGCGACCGCGGCGGCGGATGGGTCGACGAGAACGATGCGCCCACTCCCGGACAGGCGCGCAGCAAGTATCGGCTCGCAGCCGAAGAGGAATGGCAGGTGCTGGGCCGCAAGGCCGGCGTGCCGGTTGCCATCTTCCGGCTGCCGGCGATCTACGGCCCAGGCCGGTCGGCGCTCGACCAGGTGCTCGAAGGCCGCGGGCAATGCGTCGACAAGCCGGGCCAGGTTTTCAGCCGCGTGCATGTCCACGACATTGCTTCTGCGGTGCTTGCGGCAATGGATGGAACCCGGGGCGGCATATTCAATGTCTGCGACGATGAGCCATGCGCGCAGTACGAGGTGATCGCCCTGGCGTCGAAGCTCCTCGGCAAGCCTGCACCCAGGGTCGTTGCGTGGGACGAGGCGGCGCCGAAGATGAGCGAGATGGCGCGCTCCTTCTACGCCGAGAACCGGCGCGTACGGAACGAACGGATGAAACGCGATCTGGGAGTCGTGCTGCTCTATCCGAGCTATCGTGAGGGTCTGAGCGCGATCGCGGCCCAGCGGAAGACGCCGTAGCTCGCGATGGTGAGGACGATCGCCACAATGGCGAAGATCATCGGCGCATAGGGATCGCCCGTGCGGTCGCGCAGCCAGCCGGCGATGGCGGGGGCCGGAGCGGTCAACAGGAACCAGGCGCTGAAGAATACACCCATGCCGAAGGCGCGTTTGTGCGGCGCCATCGCCTGGCCGGTCAATGCCATGATCAGGCCGGCCGGGGCCATGCCGACCAGGCCGAAGGCGATGCTGGCCGGCAAGGCCCATCCCGGCCGTGGCAGCAGCACAAGACAGACGATCGCCACCAACTGGCAAAGGACGAGGACCAGTCCGGCGCGGCCAGTACGGTCGGCGATGTGGCCGGCCAGCGCACCGGATAAGATCAGCAGCCAGCTCGCCACGCTCACGATGGAGGCGGCCTCGATCGGGCTTATGCCCGGCCGGCCGGGGCCGCGTGCGGTCAGCACGTCGGCGGCAAAACTCGCCCAGACGAGGTAGGCGGCGTTGAAGGCAGCCCAGACGAAGGCGGCGATCAGGATCAGGGTCCATTCGCGGCCCGTCAGCGTGGTCGAGGTTGGCGCGGTTGCCGCGGCCGCGGCGGGCGGCGGCCGGTAGAACAGCAGCACCAGCACCGCGCCTGAGAGGCAGTAGAGCGAGGCGATTACGAAGGCGAAGCGCCAATATTCGGTGGCGGCCAGCCAGCCATGCATCACCTGGCCCATGGCGATGCCGAAGGGCCAGCTCATCACTACAACGGCCATGGCGGTGGCGATCTCGCGTCCGGCGAACCAGTCGGCTACCATCTTGGTGAAGAAGATCGTCGAGAAGACGAAGCCCGCGCCACACAGCAGCCGCCCGATCGCGAACAGGCCGAAGCCGTGCGCGACCGCGTCGGCCGCGCCGCCGAGCGCCAGCGCGAGCAGTCCGCTCGAGATCAGCACCTTGTCGCTCGCCCAGCGTCCCGCGACTCCGGCCGGCAGCGACAGCGCGAGTCCCGGGACCATGTAGAGTCCGATCAGGCTGCCGATCTCGCTGAAGCTGAAATGCATCTCGCGCGCCAGCGGATCGGCGACCGAGCCGAGAGTCTGGAACTGGAAGCCCAAGCCGACGCGCGCTGCGAAGCAGAGCGCCAACATCAGCCATCGCCGGTTCGCGGCGTTGTCGTTCATCGAATCCCCCGAGGCGCGCGACGTTAGCACACAGCCCGCGCAAAATATGGGGCGTGGGACGCCGAATCGGTTGCCGATCTTGTGGTTGTGCGGGTTTGCCCGCGCGCGCCAGTTGTGGGATCAATGTCCCGATGCTGTCATGCAACCGCCCGGCGATCGCCATCGCCTTCGCCGTGCTGTCCCTGACGCTGGGTGGCTGCGTCACCCGTCAGGCTCACACTCCCGATCCTCATGCCGCTACGCGCGCTGCCCAGGCCGAACGCGACCGGCAGTACGACGATGCGAAGGACGAGGTGATGCGCCAGCTCGCGATCTGCGAGAGTGGCGGCTACGGCCCGTCCGAGAAATTGATCTATGGCGGGCGCGGCCTCTATCACGGCCGCTTTCAGTTCGCGACCCGCACCGTGATGATCTACGTGCAGCGCCGCGACGGCATCGCCCTCAATCCCAAGCAGGCGTCGGAACTCGCGCACGACTGGGACAAATCGAGGGACCTCGCCAAGTACATGATCTTCGATCTCGAGGAGCCGTGGCACTGGCCACTGTGCTCACGCAAGATCGGCATGCCTGCGCAGGTCGCCGCGGTGAAGCGCAACCACGGCCCGCCCGACGACATCGTGGTTGCAGGCACCCGCCGCTAGGTCTCAACTTTTCGCCTTGGGCCGCGTGATCGTCAGTGCGATGCCGCCCAGGATGGCGGCCGAGGCTAGCAGCAATCGCATCGAAAGCGTTTCCGACAGCAGCAGGACGCCACCCAGGGCCGCGATCGCCGGCACGCTGAGCTGTACCGTCGCGGCCGAGGTAGCGGTGAGCGCAGGCAAGGCGGCGTACCACAGCGCATAGCCCAGGCCCGAGGTGATGGCCCCCGATGCGACCGCGTAGAGCGCACCGGTCATGTCGACCGTGGCGCCCCGGGACGCCATGGCGAGGCTGAGCGCCGCCGCAAACGGAACCGCGCGCAAGAAGTTCCCGGCAGTGGCGACGGTCGGCTCGCCGAGCGTCTTGCCGAGCAGCGAATAGACGCCCCACGACACGCCGGCCAGGATCATCAAGATCGCGCCCAGCAGCGGCGGCGCGGCGAGTCCTGGCAGCAGCAGCGCAACCAGCCCGGCAAGCGGGATCGTCACGCCCACGAGCTTCAGCCCGCCCAGTCGTTCGCCGCGGGAGAGGCCGTAGCCGGTCATGGTCATTTGCACGGCGCCGAACAGCAGCAGCGCGCCGGTCGCTGCCGAAAGATCGCGGTAGGCGTAGGAGAAGAACGCGGCGTAGGAGAACAGCATCGCCGCCGCCCACCAGCTGCCGCCCGTCGCCGGCCGGATGCGGCGCGCGGCCAGGATCGCCGCCAGCATCAGCGCCCCCGACGCGATGCGGACGGCCGTGAAGGTCGCCGCATCGATCGCGGTGTCGCGCAAGGCGACTCGGCAGAGCAGGGAATTGCCGGCGAAGGCAAGCATCGCCAGCGTCGTCAGGACGACGATACGCACGCGACGGTGTTTACGCCTCTAGTTGCCGAGGCGATAGAGCTTCATCGCGTTGTCGCGGACGATCTTGCGGCGGGCGTCGGCGGGGATGCCGGTCAGTTCCTTGGACAGGAACTCCTGGCTGTCGGGCCAGATGCCGTCGGGATGCGGGAAGTCGGAGCCCCACATCACGTTGTCCTCGCCGAGATGCTTCAGCAACTCGATGCCGACCGGGTCGGTCTGGTAGGTGGCATAGAACTGCCGGTGCCAGTATTCGCTTGGCTTCATCTGGAGGTCGAGATCCTTGAATTGGTCCTCCCATTCGAGGTCCATATGCTGCAGCACGTAGGGGATCCAACCCAGTCCCGCCTCGCCGATCACGATCTTGAGGTTGGGGTAACGCGCGGGCGCGCCGGAGAAGATCAGCCCCATCAGCATGGTGCTCATGTGCATCTGGAAGCCGGTGATGTGGACGGCGAAGATGCGGCGCTGCACGTGCGGCGGGAACTTGGTGACGTCGGGCGAACGGCCGCCGATCGTGTGGAAGTGCAGCGGGATGCCGGTTTCGTGCCCGAACTTCCACAACGGCTCCCAATGCTCGTCCCACAAAGGAGTCATGTCGGGCCGGTTGGCGATGTCGAGGCCGCGCACGCCGCGCTTGGCGCAGCGCATCGCCTCGGCCACCGACTCCTCCATGTTGTAGTTCGGGATGTTGGCGAGGCCGATCAGCCGGTCGGGCGCGGCCTTGCAGAAATCGTGGAGCCAGTCGTTGTAGATGCGCAGCATCTCCAGCGCTGCTTCCGGATCGTTGAGACGGCCGCTCGAGCCGAGCACGCCGTACAGCACCTCGGCCTGCACACCGTCGCGGTCCTGGTCCTTGAGGCGCAAATCGACCTCGGTCAGCCGGCGCACGCCCTTCTTGCCGTCGTCGTAGAGACCGGTCGACGCCATGCGGTCGGACCGATGGATGATGCCGGGCACGTACTCGCGTCCGGCCGAACCCATGCCGTTCATCAGGCCAAACTTGGCGCCCTTGGCGCTGACCCATTCGGGGCCCTTCGGTCCGTCGACGACGTGGGGCATCCGGTCCTTGAAGGCCGCGGACGCGTTCTTGGTGAAGAGATCGGGTGGCAACCAGATCAGGTCGACATGGCCATCGGCGGAGATGACGTCGTAGTGCATGGGCGCGTTCCTCCGCCCACGATCATCCTCCCGTCAGCCGGCGGTTGCCACTCCTAAGCGGTCCGCGCAGCGATATGCCTGCTAGCGATAGACTCTTGCCAGGCTGCGGCTCGGCGTCGCCAGTATTACCGCTACGGCAGACAGCGAAAGAATGAGCCCCATCGGCAGGATCGCGGCGGCGCCGTCGGCCCAGCGAATGTCCAGGTTGTAGAACTCCAGAGCTCCCACCAGGACGCTGCCCGCGGCATACATGCCGAGGTCGGGCAGGTTGCGCATGCGCTTGTCGCCCAGGCAGTCGATCACCATGACCAGGGCGGTCGCGGCCATCATCGCCAGACCGACGGCCAGCAGCCATTCGGTTATGTCGGCGATGTCCTTCGCGTCGTAGCGCACCAGGATGCTGGCCTGCGAATAGACCAGGTCGACGGCGCAGACGGCGAGGAAGTAGCCGATCGCGAAGGGGCGCAGCAGCGGATAGAGCGCGCGACCGGCGATCCGCGCGGTGATTCTAGGCTTGTCGAGGTTCATGGTCACTCCCGGAGATCCCATTCTTTGCTCATACAAACGCAGCAAAAGCCGGGCCGTTCCCGGAGGTGCGACAGTCCGCCTCCGCTAGGGATGGGGGCGGCGCTCGTGTCGTACCGCTTGATCTGCGTCTAGAGTGACGACGATGACTGAAACCGAACGCTGGCTATCCCACTTCGCTGCCGAACTTGAGCGCGGCACCCCCGACATCAGTTCCGACCTGGTCGCGCGCTGCTTCGCGCCGGGCGGCTATTGGCGCGACCTGATCGCCTTCACCTGGAATATCGTCACGCTCGAAGGCGAGGCCGCGATCGCGGCCATGCTGAAGGCGCGGCTCGCCGACGTGAAGCCTCGCTCGTTCAGCGCCGAGGCACGCGAGGGCTGGTTCACTTTCGAGACGGCGGTCGGCCGAGGTCAGGGCCGTGTCGTGCTGAAGGAGGGCAAGGCGTTCACCCTGATGACCGCGCTCACCGAGCTGAAGGGCTTCGAGGAGAAGGCGGGGCCTACGCGTCCGTTCGGCACCGAGCACGGCGCGATCCGCAATCGCGTCACCTGGACGGACCGGCGACAGGCCGATCGCGAAGAGCTCGGTGTCACACGGCAGCCCTATGTCCTGATCGTCGGTGGCGGGCAGGGCGGGATTGGACTCGGTGCACGTCTGAAGCGCATCGGCGTGCCGGCGCTGATCGTCGATGCGCATGAGCGGCCGGGCGATGCCTGGCGCAAGCGCTACAAGTCGCTCTGCCTGCACGATCCGGTCTGGTACGACCATCTGCCGTACCTGCCCTTTCCCGATCATTGGCCGATCTACACGCCCAAGGACAAGATGGGGGACTGGCTGGAATCCTACGTGAAGATCATGGAGCTCGATTTCTGGAGCTCCTCGCCGTGCAAGAGCGCGTCGTGGGACGAGGCGAAGAAGGAATGGGCGGTCGTCGTCGCGCACAACGGCAAACCGGTCACGGTGCGGCCCAAGCACATCGTGCTGGCTACCGGCATGTCGGGCTTCCCGGAAGTGCCGCGCTATCCCGGCGCCGAGACCTTCAAGGGCGCGCAGCATCATTCCAGCAAGCACAGCGGCGGCGAGGACTATAAGGGCAAGCGCTGCGTCGTCATCGGCTCGAACAATTCGGCGCACGACATCGCGGCCGACCTCTGGGAGAACGGCGCCGAGGTCACGATGATCCAACGCTCCCCGACCTTGGTGATGCGATCGGAAACGCTGTCGCGATACCGGCCGCTTTATTCGGAGGAGGCGGTGGCGAGTGGCATCACCACCGACAAGGCCGACTTCACGCTCGCCTCGGTGCCCTATGCGATCACCGACTCCGCGCGCGCCATGGTCGCCAAAGTGAAACAGGAAGATGCCGACTTCTACGCGCGGCTCGCCAAGGCGGGCTTCCTGCTGACTTTCGGTGAGGACGAGACCGGCATTGGCACGATGTATATGCGCCGGGGTTCCGGCTATTACATCGAAGTTGGTGCCTCGGAACTGATCGCCAATGGCTCGATCGGGCTGAAGGTCGGCGAGGTGGCGCGACTCACCGAGGACGCGGTCGTGATGAAGGACGGCACCGAATTGAAGGCCGATCTCGTCGTCTATGCCACGGGCTACGGCTCTATGAACCAGTGGGCGGCGGCGCTGATCTCGCAGGAGGTCGCCGACAGGGTCGGCAAATGCTGGGGGCTCGGTTCGGGCACGGCCAAGGACCCCGGACCCTGGGAGGGCGAGCTGCGCAACATGTGGAAGCCCACGGCGCAGGACGCGCTGTGGTTCCACGGCGGCAACCTGATGCAGTCGCGCTTCTATTCGCAGTTCCTTGCGTTGCAGCTCAAGGCGCGGCTGGAGGGGGTGCCGACGCCGGTCTATGGTCGCCCCGCTGTCCATCACCGCGTGTGAGGAGGCTATCGATGAAGAGGCTGCTGATTCTGCCGCTCGTTGCGCTGCTCGCGGGCTGCGTGGGCTATATGAGCGATCCGATCGGAACGAAGCCCGCCTTCAAGGCTTCGCTGAGTGGAGCCAGCGAGACGCCTCCGACTGACAGCGCAGGCTATGGCGTCATGCAGGCGCGATATATGCCGACCATGCAGACGATCGAGTGGAAGTTCTGGTTTGGCAAGCTGAGCGGGCCGGTGACCTACGCCTTTGTGCAAGGCCCGGACGGTGTCGGCAACGAACGTGCCGACATCGTGCCGATCAATCCGCCGTTCGAGAGCAACGTGCAGTTCGGCAGCGCCACGCTGACGCCGCAACAGTCGGCCGATCTTCTGGCCGGCCGCTGGTCGGTCGAGATCCGGACCGAGCGCTATCCTGCCGGCGAGATCCGCGGTCCGCTGGTGCCGAAGTAGGACCTACGCCTTGCCTTGCAAGGCGTCGTAATCCCAATTGATCCATTTGCACAACGCGCGACCCATCACCTTCTCGAGGTCCTGGCCTTTCAGCCACGGCAGCTCTTCGGTGAAGAACGTCACGCACTGCCGGTAGGTGCAGGGCATGCGGGTGATGTCGGTGCCCCAGAAGCAGCGATCGGGCCCGTAGGCATCGACAATGCGGTGCAGGCCGTCCTGGATGTTCCTGAAGGGATAGGCTTGCGTCGAATAGTGTGGCGCGCCGGTCATCTTGACGGCGACGTTGGGCAGCCTGGCGAGCGCCAGCATCTCGTCGAGATGGATGAAAGCCTCGGCGTCCTGGCCGTGCCGGTTCAGCCCGCAATGGTCGAGGATCAGCTTCAGGTCGGGATAGCGTTCGGCGATGCCGCGGAACTCTTTCAGGAAGATGCCGCCCATCATGCCGATGGCAAGGCCGGCTTTCGCCGCCTCCGGCCAGATCCAGTCGAGCGCGCCCTCGTGCAGCAGTTCCTGTTCCTTGGGCTGCAGCAGGGCCCAGCGCAGGCCCATCATGCCGGGCTGCTGACGCCAGGTCGGGATAAGTGCCTTGTTGGCAGGGTTCTTAGGATCGAACTGGCCCATCACGGCGAAGCGCCTGGGCTATTTCTTCGCCGCCTCGAGCGCCATCTCCTGCGAGCTCGGGTCCCAGGAGAGCGGCGGATGAATGAGTGCGGCGTCGACACCCGCCTCGTCCATCTCTTTCAGCATCTGCTCGGCGCCGACCAGCGAGACCTTGCGATGCCTGCCGGTCGGCGGGCTGACGGTTTGGCGCCAGATATGGACCTGCGCGTCGACGATCTTCATGGACGTTTCCTCGAACTCAGTTGGGCGTCGGCGACGCCGGGTCGATCAGCTTCTCTCGCTTGAGCTCGCTCCACAGCTCGACCGGAATCCTGGCCGAGATGCGCGACACGTTCTGCTTAACTTCCGCGACGCTGAGCGCCCCGGGGATCACAGCGCAGAAGGCGGGATGGAACAGCGGGAACTGCATGGCGGCCGCGCCCAACTCGACGCCGTGACGCTTGCAGATCGCCTCGATCTTGCGCGCCTTCTCGATCAGTTCGCTCGGCGCTTGTACGTAGTCGTGCGTGGCCTTGTCGGTTACGCCGCCGGTTAAAATGCCGGAATTGTAGGGCCCACCCAGGATCACCGAGACGTTGCGTTTGGTGCATTCCGGCAGGAACGCCTCTAGCGCGCCCTGCTCGAGCAAGGTGTAGCGGCCGGCGAGCAGCATGCAGTCGAAGTCGCCGGCCTGGATGAAGCGGAGCGACGTATCGCTTTCGTTGATACCGACTCCAATCGCGGAAATGATTCCGGCCTTGCGCAACTCGTCGAGCGCCTTGAAGCCGGAATCCATCACGGTCTTGAAGCGCTGGTTCAGCACCTCACGGTCCTTGATCGTCCAGAAATCGACATCGTGGATCAGCGCGATATCGATCTTGGCGAGGCCGAGCCGTAGGTGCGAATGCTCGAGCGAGCGCATCACGCCATCGTAGGAATAGTCGAACTCCGGCGCGAAGCCCGGCAGGCCATTCTCGCGGAAGTCGGCGGCTTTCTTCTCGCCCGGCTTCATGGGGTGCATGATTCGGCCGATCTTGGTCGAGATCACGAAGTCCTCGCGAGGCTTCTCACGCAGGGCGGCACCCATGCGCAATTCGCTGCGGCCGTAGCCGTAGAAGGGCGAGGTGTCGTAATAGCGCACGCCAAGATCCCAGGCGGCGTTGGAAAGCGCCATCGCCTCGGCATCGGGGATCGTGGCGCGAAAGCCACCCATCGGCGCGCCACCCAACCCGATCGTGGTCACTTCAAGTTTGGTCTTTCCGACCCGACGCTTGGGGAGAGTCACTAGGCAGCCTCCTGTGCGACCGTCGGGCCTTCTGCCTGGGTCGTGGTACGGCGCACGTCGCGCACGATGTGGAGATCGTCGAAGCGACGCACGCGGTGCATGGTGGTGCGGTTGTCCCAGATCACCAGGTCGTGCTGCGTCCATTTGTGGACATAGACGAACTGCTCCTGGGTCGCATGTTCCATCAGGTCGCGGATGAAAGCCATTGCCTCGGGCTGCGGCCAGCCGACGATGTTGCCGATGTGACTGGCGAGGAACAGCGACTTGCGCCCCGTCACGGGATGCGTGCGCACCAGACGCTGGCGTGCCGGTCTCATGGCGACGCGCTCGTCGGGCAGGAAGTCGGTGAAGCCCAGTTGCCCGCGCGAAAAGATCAGCGAGTGCTCGCAGACCAGGTCCTCGATCTCGGCCTTTGTCCGGGCATCGAGTGCATCGTAGGCGGCGCGCATATCGGCGAATTCGGTGTTCGGTCCTTCGGCCGGCACGAGACGGCCGCTCAGGATAGAATAGCGCGCCGGGATCGAACGGAAGCTGGCATCGGTGTGCCACAGCCGGTTGGCGAGCGCGGCCATGCGCTTCTTGGTCTCGCGCGCGGCGATCTTGCCGTCCTTGTCGAGGTTGGAGACGTCGGCGAAGACGACCGGCAGGCGCAACTCGGAGTCGCGCGCGCCGGAATTGGCGCCGTCGACCAGCGGGCCGAAATTCAGCGAGAAGGCGAGTTGCTGGGCGTCGTCGATGTCCTGGTTCGGCAGGATGGTGACGGTGTGCTCGTCCATCGACTTCTCGATGGCCGCCACGTCGGCCGGTGCGAGCGGCTTGCGCGCGTCGATATGGGTGAGGCGTCCGGGGATGAACATCCCCGGATCATAGTGCCTGGACGACCGACGTCGCCACAGTCGGCCGTCGCTGGCGGAAAGTCCTACCGCAGTGCGGCCGCGATGTTGCCGCCGTCGACCGTAACCACCGCGCCGGTGGTCTTTGCCGCCTTGGCGAGCGAGACGAAGGCCTGCGCCACGTCCTCGGCGGTCACTTCCAGCCCGAGCAGGTTGCCGCCCATGTAATCGGCTTCCGTGAGACCGCGCGCCTTGGAGCGCTGGGCGATCATTTCGTCGGTCAGCAGGCCGGAGCGGATGCGGTCGGCGTTGACGGCGTTGGAACGTATGCCGTCGGCACCATGGTCGACCGCGTATTGGCGCGACAGGAACATGGTCGCCGCCTTGGGCAGGCCGTAGGGACCGAAATCGATGCCCGGGTTCACCGCCTGTTTCGACGCGTTGAACAACAGGCAGCCGCCCAGGCCCTGCGCCTTCATGATGCGAACCGCATTCTGCGCCACGCACTGGTGAGCCCAGAAATTGAGCTCGAAGCTCTCCCGCAGCACCTTCTCGTCGACCGAGCCGATCTTGCCCTGCCAGGCAGCACCCGCGTTGGAGACCACGATGTCGACGCCGCCCAAGGTGGCCGCGATCTTGTCGAAGGCGGCACGTACGTCGGACGCTTTCGTGACGTCGCAGGCGATGGCAAAACCCTTGACCTTCGAGACGTCGCGATCGAGCACGACGACTTCGGCGCCTTCCCTGGCGAGGGCCCCTGCGGTCGCGGCACCGATGCCCGAGGAGCCGCCGGTCACGACGGCGATGCGGCGCGCCAGCGGCTTCTCGGCCGCGGCGTTGAGCTTGGCCTGTTCGAGCGACCAGTACTCAATGTCGAAAATGTCCGGCTCGGGAATGCACTGGTAAGTGCCGAGACGCTCGGCATCGGCGATCACCTCGACCGTGGTCTCCGCGAGGTCGGCCGCGATCTTGGCATCCTTCGACGTGTTGCCGACGCCGAACAGGCCGACGCCCGGCACCAGCACGACTCGCGGTACGGGATCGAGCTCCTTCTTCGCCACCACCTGCTTGCCGTTGTAGCGCGTGAAGTAGGCATGGTAGTCGGCGGCAAACTTCTCCAGGGCCGTCTTGGTTCCGGCCTTGAATTCGTCGAGCTTGCCGGCCTCGGGGGCCGGCACCACGAACGGAACGTTCTTGGTGCGGATGGCGTGGTCGGGGGTGACCGGTCCTTGCTGGCTGTAGCGGGCGATCTCCTTGCCGTTCACGAAGGCCAGGATCGCCGGATTGCTGCGGAACTCGAACACGAAGCGTTGGGAGGCTTCGCGGCCGCCGCTCTTGCTCGGGATCGACATCAGCCCGCGCAGGATCGGCGCGATCTCCGCGACGCTGGGTGCTTTCGCGGGCAAGGTGGCGCCGCTGAAAATCTTGCGCGTCGCCTTGGCCAGCCGCTTCTCGGCCAGGGTTACCAGGTCGATCATGCGGACGTAGGCTTCTTCCGCCGTGGCGCCCATCGAGAAGATGCCGTGCTTCAGCAGGATCAGGCCTTCGACGTCGGGATTGGCCTTGCCGACTTCCGAGCACTTCTTGGCAAGTGCGAAGCCCGGCATGACATAGGGCACCAGCGCGGCGCGCTTGCCATAGACGTCGGCCGCGAGCTCGGCGCCGTCGGGCTGGTCGGTCAGCGCCAGCACGGCGTTGGAGTGCGTGTGATCGATGAATTTGTGCGGCAGGAACGCATGCAGCAGCGTCTCGACGGACGGATTGGGCGACTTCGCATCCAGAAGATTGGAGCGCTGCACGTTCACCATGTCTTCGTCCGACAGCGCCTGCAGTCCCTCGAGTTCGCGCAACGGATTGAGCCGCACCGCAGGGAGACCGGGCGCCTCGATCGTGCCCATGTCCCAGCCGCTGCCCTTTACGCACAGCACGTCGATCGTCTGGCCACTGATATCGGCCATGCGCGTCTTCACCGAGGTGTTGCCGCCACCGTGCAGGACGAGCCTCGGCTCGCCGCCCAGCAGGCGCGTGGTGTAGACGCGCAATGCCAGATCCTTGCCGATGCTCTTCTTGGCGTGGTTGGCGATCGCTTCCTTGGCGCCCGCCGCGGGCCAGCGCGTTTCCATGCGACGTCTACTCCTCCGG
>CAYZQZ010000050.1:0-15244 GCA_964480235.1 uncultured Reyranella sp.
CATGCACATCGTGCAGTCTGCACGACCTCTACAATCTCGATAACCGCGGTCTTCCCGGCGTGAACATCGTCACCACCGAGTTCGTCGATGGCGTCACCGCGCAGTCCGATTCCCTGGGCTTCGAGCCCGCCGTCGTCTACGTGCCGCATCCGATCCAAAATCGTACAACGGCAGAGATCGAAGCGATTGCGGACGAAGCGTTCAGTAAAGTGATGAAAGCGCTTACGGCGTAGGAGCGAACGCTTCGTCCGGGCGGCGTGTAGCGCTGCAGGCCGAAGGCCGAAGCGCGGGCGCCGCACAGAGCAGAAAGAATCAAGGTGTTAAAACTCCTCTTATCAGCCCATGCCCTGCGTACCTGGGGCAAGAGAATCGAAGAGGCCGTCCCGAAAGGCGGCCTCTCTTTCGTCACGTCCGAAGACGCAGCTGCGGCCGAGGGCCCGTGCGACGCCGACATCGCCTTCATGACCCGCGAGGTCACGGGCAAGTCGAGCCCGAGCAATCCGACACCGGAGCTCCAGGGCTTCGACGCGGTGGTGCGCAAATCGCCGAAACTGAAATGGCTACAAATCCATCCGGCCGGCGCGGAGCGGCCGATCTACAAGGAGCTGCGGGCGCGCGGCGTGAAGGTGACGACGGCCTCGGGCGCCACGTCGGTCACCGTGGCGCATTCGACCGTCGGTGCGCTGATCGCGGTCAACCGCCGCTTCCCGCTGCTCGCCGATGCGCAGCGCCGCCATGCCTGGGAGCCGCGGCTGGGCGAGCGCTCGCCGCGCGACCTCAAGGGCCAGACGGCGGTCATCGTCGGGTTGGGGCCGATCGGCCGTACCATCGCGATGCTGCTGAAAGTGTTTGGCCTGAGCACGATCGGCGTGCATCGCAGTTCGACACCGGTCGAGCCGTGCGACCGCACCATTTCCTACGACGATCTTTTTGGCGTGCTGCCGCAGGCCGACTGGCTGATCCTGTGCTGTCCGGCCTCGCCGCAGACGCGCGGCCTTGCGAACGCGAAGGTCTTCGGCGCGATGCCGCAGGGTTCGCACTTCATCAACGTCGCGCGCGGCGAGGTCGCGGTCGAAGCCGACGTGATCGCGGCGCTGCAGAGCGGCAAGCTGGCCGGTGCCTATCTCGACGTGTTCGAGAAGGAGCCGCTCGATCCCGCGTCGCCCCTGTGGGACATGCCCAACGTGCTGGTCTCGCCGCACACCGCCAGCCATTCGCTCGGCCAGAACGAGGCGATCTTCGAGATCTTCCTGGAGAACCTTGAACGGTTCCGCACGGGTACGCCGTTGCGGAACGACGTGGACGCTTTGCATTAGCTTCTTCCCCATTCACATGGGGAAGTGCCCTCGTCTTACGAGGGCGATGGGGTCATGAGCAATCGGACTGCGGCCTCTGACCCCTCCGTCGGCGTATGACGCCGACACCTCCCCATGTGAATGGGGAGGCAAGCTTCACTGCTTCGGCGCCACGACCTGCTGCTTATCGGCCACCGGCGGAGCCGGCGTCCCGGTTGGCGCAGTTGGCGCAGCCGTTATCGGCGCCACCGCCTCGGTCTTCTTCTCGCCGTCGTCGCCGGGCTTCTGCCCGGTCGTATCGTCGGCCTTCGGCGCCTGCTGCTGAGCGGGCTCCGGCAGGTTGTCGGACGGCGGATCGGCGCCGACATCGGTCGGCTCGGCGCGCTGCGGGTCCGGTCTGGGCACAGGGTCGGCGCGCGGCGTCAGCGACGCCGGCAGGAAGGCATCGACCGCGGCGGCGGTGGCGGCAGGATCCTCTTCCATCGGGTTGTGGCCGAGCTTCTCGAACAGCGCGAGCTTTGATCCCTTGATGTTGCTCTGGAAGCGGAAGCCGTCGGCGGGCGGCACCCAGCGGTCCTTGGCGCCCCACAGGATCAGCGTCGGCACGTCGAGCCGCTTCAGCACCGTCGGGTCGAGGGGGTCCTGGGTGCGGGCGCGCAGCAGCGTGGCGTGGCGGTTGCCGGGGAAGCGCTGCAGCTCGGCATAGCGGCGCACGCGCTCGGGCGTCACCATCGCGGGGTCGGCATAGACCTCGGTGAGCGAGCGCTGCACCAGGAACTCGGGCTTGAACCAGATGCCGAGGTCGCCGATCACCGGCAGTCGGGCGAGCCGGGTCGGCAGCGGCGCCGCGCCGGCGTCGCGCGGGATGCCCGCGGAGTCGACCAGGATCAGTTGGCTCACCCGGTCGGGGCGGGTCGAGGCGAAGGTCCAGGCGACCGCGCCGCCCAGCGAATGGCCGACCAGCGCGAAGCGATCGAGATGCAGCGTGTCGACCAGCACCTCGATGAAGTCGGCATAGGCCTCGACCGTGTACTCGTCGCGCGGCCAATCGCCGGTCAGGCCGTGGCCCGGCAGGTCGACGCTGATCAGCCGCGCCCGGTCCTTGAGCCGGTCGACCCAGCCTTCCCACATGTGCAGCGATCCCATCGAGCCGTGGATCAGCACGATCGGGATGCCGTCCTTGTTGCCCTCGTCGCGGACATGGGCGCGCGCGCCGCCGATATCGATGAACTGCGAGTTCTGGTTGGCGTAGCGCCGGATCAGGTCGTCCGGCGGCAGGCTGGGTGCGTAGGCCCATAGCAGCACGCCCATCGCCAGGCCCGACAGCACCAGCAGGATCGCGGGCCAACGCCGCCGCGGCGCTTCAGCTTGTCGGCGGCGCAGCGGCATCGGACGTCGGGCTCGGGCTCTCGGGAGTCGAATCCCCGCGAGCTGGGCCCTCGGAGGTCGGGGCGGGCTTCAAGATGGCTGCGATCTTATCAAGATCGCGCAGCCGAAGCTCGGGAACCGGACGCGGATCGATGATTTTCTCCTCGATCAGCCGGGCGAGCAGGGTGCGGTTGAGGTCGTTGGCGACGACCTGGCGGTCCTCGAGCTGGCCCACGAACACGAACAGTTCGAAATCGAGACCGTCCGGCTTGACCCGGGCGAAGCGCACGATCGGCATCGGCACCCGGAGCACCCGCGGGTTGCCGAGCGCGGTCTCGCGCAGGATGCCTTCCAGCTTCGGCACGTCGGTGCCGAGTCCGACGGTGAGCTGGATGTCGATGCGGCTCGAGGTGTCGGAGTAGGTCCGGTTAATCACCGGGTTCTGCAGGAAGATGCTGTTGGGCACGATCACGCTGGTGCGCTGGAAGGTCTCGATCTCGGTGGCGCGGATGTTGATGTGGCGGACGAAGCCTTCATGGCCGCTGACGGAAACCCAGTCGCCCGCCTTGATCGGCCGCTCGACCAGCAGGATGACGCCGGAGATGACGTTGTTGGCGATGTTCTGCAGCCCGAGGCCGATACCGACCGACAGCGCGCCCAGCACGATCGCGAGGTTGGTGAAGTCGATGCCGAGCGCGCCGACGCCCAGCAGGATGGCGAGGATCACGCCGACATAGTTGAGGCCAGCGTCGATCGACTGACGCAGCGGCAGCGGCGCGTCGACCGTCGGCATCACCCGGTCGCGCACGACGCGGCGGGTCAGCCGGGCGAGCAGCAGCACGACGGCGAACGCCAGGATCGCCGACAGCAGGTTGCCGAACGACAGGGTGACGTTGCCGATCTTCACGCCGTGCAGCAGCTGCTCCAGGGTGCGCTGGATGGCGTCGGTGTCGGCGCCCCATGCCGCCGGCAGGAGGAGCGCCAGCACCACGACCAGGAAGGCGTCGAACAGCAGCAGCAGGATCGGCTGGCCGCGCAGCTTGGCGTCGTCGGCGAGACCGAAGCGCTTGCGCACCCAGCGGCCGCTCGCGGTGTCGGGGGCGCCGATCGCCTCCAGCAGGTCGGACATCAGCCGGTGCGCGATGACGGCGAGGCCGATCAGCAGGCAGGTCCAGGCGGTGGCGTTGTTGAGATGCGTGCCGAGCCGCGCGAAACCGAACAGGGCAAGTACGATCGAGCTCAGCACGATGCCGCTCATGACCACGCGGGCGCTCGCCCACCAGGTGCCGCCGACCAGATGCGGCAGGTCCGAGCCTTCCGGCCGCTGCGCCTCCCAGGCGCGGTTGGCGAGCGCCGGCAGCGCGAAGATCGCGACCACGATCGTCACCGCCAGCATGGTGAGCGACGACAGCGCGTCGCGGTCCGGTCCGCTGGTCAGCGCGAGATGGACGAAGTCGAAGGCGAGGCCGTAGGCCATCAGGTGGCGCAGTGCCGCCGACTGATGGCGCGCGGCGGCGTCGGTGAAGGGCAGCACCCGCCAGGCCGGACGGTGCGGCGACAGGGTCGTCGCGGTGAGGCCGATCACCAGCAGGAAGGTGATCAGCCGCGCGGTCAGTTCGCCGATCAGCCCGTCGATCGGCGCCGGCGGCTGGCTGGCGAGCAGCAGCTTGCCGATCAGCCAGACCGCGAGCACCGGCACCAGCACCAGGCCAAGCCCGTCGATCGCCGCCGCGATGGTGCGATCGCGCGGACCGGGCTCGGCGAGGTCGCCGCGGCCGAAGCGCCGGCGCGCGACATGGCCGATCCACCACAGCACGATGGTGAGCAGCGCCCACCAGATCAGCGGCGTCAGGTCCTGCTCGCCCGAGCCCAGCGCGTTGAGCCCCTGGGCGCGCCACATGGTCAGCGCGCGCGTGAGGCCCGCGATCGCGGCCGTGAATTCCGGCCCGACGCGCCGCCAGGTCTCGGGCGACAACGGCGACAGGCCGCGATGCAGCAGGGTCTGCAGCATGACCTCGCCGCGGATCTTGGTCAGCCGCTCGAGCAACTGGTCGGCGCGGGCGATCACCACCTCGCACTGCTTGATGCGGCCTTCGCTGATGCCGGCCTGCTCGGTGAGCCGCAGCCGCTCGGCCTTGACCGCGTCGGTCTCGGGCGGCTGGTCGGCCGCAGGCTTGTCGGGCTCGGCCTTGGGTTCGAGCGGCGCCAGCAACTTGCGCGTGTCGGCCAATTCGTTGCGCGCGAGCTGGGCGGCGGCGATGGCTGCCGCGCGCACGTTGCCCGTCTCCTCGCGCAAGCCGTCGATCTCGACCGCCAGCACGTCGGGCTGATCGGCCCGCGTGGAGATGCGGTCGAGCTGGCGCGTCCAGGTCTCGATCAGCTGCGAAAAGGGGCGCTGGGCCTGGGGCGTGACGATCTGGGCCGAGGCAGGCGCGAGCGTGCTGCCGAGGCTCAGCAGCAGCGCCCCCGTCAGCAAGGCCTGGCACACCAGACGAAAAAGCCCGCGCATCGTCATTTCCCTACCATGGCGACCGGTTTGCCTGAACCCCTCTGCCCGACAGGGGAATTGCCCGGCCGACATTCTCGCGCGAGCCCTGCGTGATAGGACGTTGACAGCGCCCGGCGCTCGCGGAACGGTGGCCGCCGAAAGTGGCGTATTGGGAGGATGTTTCATGGCGGGCGGGCAGGGCGCGGTGGGCGAGGTTCGGGTCATGCCAGACCGGCTTCATGCCTTTACGATGGCAATCTGCCGGGCCGACGGCAGCTCCGACCAGGAAGCGCGCCTCGTGGCCGACCATCTGGTGCTGGCCAACCTGTTCGGCCACGACAGCCATGGCGTCGGCATGATCCCGCACTACATCCAGAACACCGCCAACGGCGCCTGCGTTCGTAACCATCATGCAAAGATCTCGCGCGATAATGGCGCGGTGATCGTGGTCGACGGCGGCGCCGGGTACGGGCAGGTCGTTGCCAAGGAAGCGATGGATATCGGCATCGAGCGCGCCAGGAAGCACGGGGTCTGCGTCGTCGGTCTGAAGAATGCCCATCACATCGGGCGCATCGGCCATTGGGGCGAGCAATGCGCACGCGCCGGCCTGGTGAGCACGCACTGGGTGAACGTGCACGGCCACAAGTCGCTGGTGGCGCCGTTCGGCGGCGCCGAGCCGCGCTTCACCACCAATCCCTACTGCACGGCCGTGCCGCGCAAGGGCAAGGAGCCGATCGTGCTCGATTTCGCGACCAGCCAGGTCGCGGCCGGCAAGGTGCGCGTCGCGCACAACAAGAAGACGCCGATGGAGCCCGGCCTGCTGATCGACTCGGAAGGCAACGCGACGGCCGACCCCGGCGTGCTCTACAACGCGCCCTACGGCGCCATCCTGCCGTTCGGCCTGCACAAGGGCGGCGGTCTCGCGGTGATCTGCGACATCCTTGCGGGCGCGCTGACCGGCGGCCGCACGCACAGCCCGCGCACCATCAAGAAGGACGGCACCGACATCATCAACAACATGCTGTCGATCATCATCGATCCCGAGTCGATGGGCGGCAACGCGCTGTTCGAGGACGAGGTCGAGACCTTCATCACCTGGGTGAAGTCGGCGCGCCCGCAGCCCGGCGTGAAGGAAGTGCTGGCGCCGGGCGAGCCCGAGCGCATGCGGCGCGAAGACCGCACCAGGAACGGCATCCCGATCGACACCACGACCTGGCAGCAGCTGCTCGATGTCGCCCAGAAGGTGCGGCTGAACGATACCGAGATCCCGAAAGTCGCGGCTTAACACCTCGCAATTCGACCTGCGCTCAGGGGGAGACCTGGAATGGCCAAGATGAAGCTCTACTACTCGCCGTCGTCACCCTATGCGCGCAAGGTGCGCATCACGGCGCTGGAGACCAAGCTCGACAAGAAGATCGAGATGGTGAACGTCGTGCTGACGCCCGTCGCGGCCAACCCCGACGTCGACAAGCACAATCCGATCGGCAAGATCCCCGCGCTGTCGGTCAAGGGCATGGACCTCTTCGATTCGCCGTTGATCTGCGAGTATCTCGACAGCCACCACAAGGGCCGCAAGCTGCTCGCGCGCAAGGGCCGCGAGCGCTGGGGGGCGCTGCGCCAGCAGGCGATGGCCGACGGTCTGCTCGATGCGGCGCTGCTGGTGCGCTACGAGGGCTTCCTGCGTCCGGAGTCCAAGCGCTGGGACGACTGGAGCAAGGGCCAGATGAAGAAGATCGAGGGCGTGCTCGACCAGCTCGAGGCCGAGGCCAAGTCGCTCAAGGGCAAGCTGACGCTCGGCACGATCTCGGTGATCTGCGCACTGGGCTACCTCGACTTCCGCTTCGGCACCTACGACTGGCGCGGTCGCTGCCCCAAGCTCGGCAAGTGGTTCGCCACGGTCTCCAAGCTGCCGTCGGTCAAGGCGACGGTGCCGCCGCCGGCGTAGGGTGACGGTGTAGCGTGACGGCCGACGAGATCATCGCCGAACTCGGGTTGAAGCCGCATCCCGAGGGTGGCCACTTCAGCGAATCGTTCCGCGCTCCCGACGCTCCGCGCGGCGCGTCGACGGCGATCTACTTCCTGCTGAAGGCCGGCGAACGCTCGCATTGGCACAAGGTCGATGCCGACGAGATCTGGCACCACTATGCCGGTGCGCCGCTCGAACTGTCGCTGAGCGCCGACGGCAAGCGCGTGACGCGGCTGCGCCTGGGCCATGACCTGGCGCTTGGCGAGCGCCCGCAGGGCGTGGTCCCGCGCGGCGTCTGGCAGGCCGCCCGCTCGCTCGGCAGCTGGACCCTGATCGGCGCCACGGTCGCGCCGGCCTTCCGCTTCGAAGGCTTCGAACTCGCCCCGCCGGGCTGGGAGCCCAAGGCCTAACTCAAGATCCTAGCGTTTCCAGAGATCGCGTGACGCGAGCACCGCTCCGACCGTGACAAGCACTGTCGCGACGAGCAGTGCGCCCGTGGGCTGTGCCAGTCCGAACACGATCAGCAGCCCCGTCGACAGGATCGGCGTCGCATAGGAGAGCGCGCCCAGGGCGCGGATGTCGCCGCGCTTTACGGCATGGTCCCAGAGATAGAACGCGCCGCCGGTCGGGCCGATGCCGAGCGCCAGCACGGCGAGCCACGCCGTCGTGCCCTGCGGCCAGGCCGTGCGCTCGAACAGCAGGTGGCAGGCGAGCGACATCAGCGCAGCGGCGGCGCAGAACGAGGCGATGGCGTCGGTTGGCGTCTCGCCGAAGCGGCGCGACAGCACCGAATAGGTCGACCAGGCGAAGGCGCAGCCCAGCGCCAGCAGATAGCCCAGAGCGTGCGACTCGCTGAAGCTGAGACCGCGGCCGAAGGCGAGCAGCGCCACGCCGCAAAAACCCATTGCTGCGCCCAGCAGGTGCGGCCAGCCGAGACGTTCGCCAGCGAGCGGCGCCGACAGCAGCACGATCAGCAGCGGCCAGAGATAGTTGACCAGGTTGGCCTCTGCAGGCGGCGCGAGCTGGAGCGCGGCGAAGTAGAGGGCGTGGTAGCCGAACAGCCCGCCGATCCCGAGCAGCCAGGCCCGGACCGGCCAGCCAAGCAGCGCACGCCAGGCGAGGCCGCGCGCCTTTGCCCGCACGACGCCGATCGCGGCGCCCACGGCGAAGGTCATGGCCACCATCTGGAAGGGCGGCACCGGTCCCGCGGCGACCGAGAGACTGGCGAGCGCACCCCAGAGGGCAATGGCACCCAGCCCCGAGATCATCGCCAGCCGCCGCACACGTGCCGGCGTGTCGTCGACTGTTGTCACAGACACCGAACGTAAGGCGAACCTGCCCTTGTGCCCAGGAGGTGTGCGCCCACCGGCTTTGTGCGTCGCGTCATGCGGGTTACCATAACATGACAGGAGCGGGCAGTTGCTCTTTCGGCCGACCAATCCCTTGAGCCATCGTCTGGCGCGCATCGCCTTCATCCTGGCGGTCGTGGCGGCGTTGAGCGTTGCGTCGGCCGGGCCGCTGCTGCGCTACGCCGGCATCGAGGTCGATGCGGCGATCAACCTGTTCCTCTACGGCTTCTATGTCGGTGCGGCCGGCATCGCGCTCGGTCTCGCCACCATCGTGCCGACGCGGCCCGGCGAGCGCCGCCGCGGTTTCCTCGCCGCCCTGCTCGCGATCGTGATCGGTCTCGGCGCGGTCGCGGCGCCGTTCCACTGGCTGCTGAGCGGACGCCGGGCGCCGGCGATCAACGACATCACCACCGATACCGCCGACCCGCCGGCCATGGTGGTGACCCTGCAGATGCGCCGCGACGCCAAGACGCCGGCGACCTATCCGAAGGACTTTGCCGCGCAGCAGCGCGACGTCTATCCCGACATCCGCACCATCGCGCTGAAAGTGCCGCCCGCCGAGGCGTTCCGGCAGGTCGACAAGGCCGCGACGGCCCTGGGCTGGGATGTCGTGGCGCGCGCGCCCTCGGACGGCAAGACAGACGGACGGTTGGAGGCGATCGTGACGTCGCCGTGGTTCGGTTTGCGCGACGATATCGTGGTGCGCATCCGTCCCGACGGCCCCGGCGGCAGCAAGGTCGACATCCGCTCCAAGAGCCGGGTCGGCCACGCCGATCCCGGCGTCAACGCCCGGCACATTCGCGCGTTTGCCGAGAAACTGAAGGCCGAGAACTAGCCCGGCAATGTGAACCGGAAGATCGTGCCGTTGCCGTTGGATTCGACCAGAGCGATCTCGCCGCCATGGGCTTGCACCAGATCGCGTGCGATCGCGAGGCCGAGCCCCGCGCCGCCGGCTCGGCCGCCGGTGGTGAAGGGTTGGAAGACCTGTGCGCGCACCGCGGCGGGAATGCCCGGGCCGTTGTCGACCACGTCGACCAGCAGACGGCCGTTCTCGCGCCGGGCGCGGACGGTCACCGCCGCCGCCCCCGCCTCGAAGGCGTTGCGGCCGAGATTTAGAAGCACGCGATAGAGCAGGTCGCGGTCGGCGCGGACCGGGCACTCGCCACCCAGCTCGTTCTGCCAGTGGCGCAGCAGATTAGGGTCGCGATCTTCGCCCTGCTCCTGCAGCGCCACGCCGACCTCATCGACCAGGTCGTAGAGATCAAAGGTCGAGAGCCGGGGCGTCGAGCGATCGCCGACATAGTCGAGCGCGTCGCCGGCCAGACGTGCGGCGCGGTCGATCGTGTTCAGGATGGTGGGCGCGAACTTTCGCGTGCGCTCGTCGTTGCTCACCGCGAGACGATCGGACAGCAGTCGCGCCGTCGACAGGATGTTGCGCAGGTCGTGATTGATCTTGTTCGACGCCGCACCGACCTCGGCCAGGCGCGTCTTCTGTCGCAGCGACGAGCGGATCTCGCGTTGCAGGTTCCTGAATTCGCGGTCGACTGTGCCGATCTCGTCGTTACGGCTGGACGGCGCGCGTTCGCTGCCGGGCCCTTCGGGCGCGCGGCGGAACGCCATCATGTCGGACGACAGGTCCTGCAGCGGCCGGATCACCAGCCAGCGCAGCGCCAGATAGAGAAGGGCTGCGGTGAACATCGCCACGATCAGCGACAGCGCTAGCGCACGCCAGGCGAAGGAGTACATCGCGATCCGCATCGGCAGTTCGTCGATGACGATCCAGACCTTGGCCTTGGGCAGGCGCATCGATTCGCCGCCGATCCGCATGTAGTAGGCGCCGTCGCGGCTCATCGCCTTCAACGCGTCCCAGACCAGCTCCAGCATGCCGGTCTTCTGCAGGTCGAAGGTCGGCTGGGTGTTGGGGTTGGGCTCGATGTTGATCAGGCGGCGGCGCGGCTTGTTGGGTTCGACCACGACGACGGCATCGACCCGGGCGTTGTTGAGCAGGCTGCGGCGGACCTCGCCGGTCACCATGTTGTCGGGTGTGGCGTCGAGCGCCAGTGCGGCGAGCGTGCCGCTCTCGATCAGCTGCTCGAGATAGACCACGCGGAAGCGCGCGATCGAGGGCAGGAACAGCAGCAGTTCTGCCAGCATGATCGCCGACACGACCAGGCCCAGGATACGCCACGACAGGCCGAAGGCCGGCGTGCGGCGGCGCACGGACGGGACGGCTCGGGCGGTGACGGTGATGTCGGCGGCCATGGCCGCCAATCTACCGGACGGCGGCCGCCGGGCCTAGAACCTCCGGCAGCCCGGGGCGTTCAACTCTCCATGTAATCGACCAGGACCGTCCCGCCGGGCAGGGTCAGGTCGGCGATGAAATGCCGGCCGCCAATGACCTTTCGCACCGGCAGGTCGGCCACCGGGGCGTTGACGTGCGGCACCAGGTGCAGTCGGGCCGGACCGGACCACGAGCCCTTCACCGTGACCTCGGTGAGGTGCAGGCCGACCAGCTGGGCGATCTTGGGCTTGCCATCGACGTCGGGAATGAGCTTCAGCAGCACCTGCAGCTTGCGCAGGGAGGCGGCCGTCTTGGCCGGATGGCGCGACAGGTTCTCGTGCTTGTAGGTCATCGTGCCGGTGGCGACGCGCTGGCCGGCGTAGTCGAGCGTCCCGGTCAGCGTGTCCTTGACCAGTTCGAGCTTGGGGCTGGCGAGCTTCTTGGGGAAGCCCCAGATCTCGCGCCCGGCGGCGATCGGCGGATCGTCGTCGAGGTACATCTGCGCCACGAAGTTGCAGGGCTTGCCTTCGAACGTGCTGGGGATCGCGATGCCGGTCTCGGTGTAATCGCCGAAGCCCGAGGAGTCGGGCATGCGGATCCATTCGTAGAAGACCTGGTTGGAGGAGTCGGGCACCAGCGGTTCGGGCACCGCGGCACGGATCGCGTCGGGATCGCTTTCGTAGGCCACGATCATGTACTCGCGATCGACGAAGCGGAACGGCGGCAGCGGATAGCTCGGCGACGCCGCGGGCATCGAGGAGAGCTTGAGGATGTCGGATCGCTTCAAAGGAACATCTCCTTGATGTCGATCGACGAGCGCTGGCCGATGGCGTCGAAGTGCGTGGCGATCCACTGCCCGGCCACCTGGCGGCCGATCTCCTTGAGATGCAGCAGGAAGTCCATGCGCGCGTTGAGCTTGCTCGACACGCCCAAGCCCCTCATCTGCTTCTCCGCCTCGATCCAGTGCACGTTGATGCGCTTGTACTGGTTCGAGGCCAGCTTGCCCTCATCTATCAGGTCGGTCACGAACGAAATCGCCCGCATCTCGCGCATCAGCGACGAATTGAAGCTGATCTCGTTCAGCCGGTTCATGATCTCCGGCGCCGAGGTCGGCACCTTGTCGCAGCCCAGCGGATTGACCTGCACGATCACCACGTCGGGCGCGTCGGCGCCGTAGATCAACGGAAAGATCGCGGGATTTCCCATGTAGCCGCCGTCCCAGTAGGGCTCGCCCTCGATCGTCACGGCCTGGAACAGGAACGGCAGGCAGGCCGAGGCCAGCAGCACGTCGGGCGTGATCTCGCCCGACTTGAAGACCCGGACCTTGCCGGTCTTCACGTTGCTGGCGCTGATGAACAGCTTTACGCGCCGGCAGCTTTCCAGCCGCTTGAAATCGACCGACCGCGCCAGCACGTCGCGCAGCGGATTGAAGTTCATCGGATTGAACTGATAGGGCGACAGCATGCGGGTCAGCATGTCGAAGGCGATGAAGGCCGCGGAATGATCGAGGTTCCAGCCGCGCGAGGCGCGATCGAACGGCGTCGGCTGCAGCGGCCCGAACAGGGCCGCCTGGCTGATGTTCTGCCAGAACCCATCGAGCGCACGCCTCGCCTCCTCGCGGCCGCCGCGGCCCATACCGTCGGCGAACACCGCGGCATTCATCGCGCCCGCCGAGGTGCCGGAGATCGCCTCGACCTCAAGCCGGTCTTCCTCCAGCAGCCGGTCGAACACGCCCCAGGTATAGGCGCCGTGGGCGCCGCCGCCCTGCAGGGCGAGGTTGATGCTCTTGGTTTCCATCTCCGCTTCTCCCGCTTTCGGTTCAGTGGGCGGTCCAGCCGCCATCCATCGGCAGGGCCGCACCGGTGACCGACGCGCCGCCGTCGGAGCACAGGAACACCGCCAGCGCCGCGAGCTCGGCCACCTCGACGAACTTCTTGCTGGGCTGGTTCTTCAGCAGCACGTCGGTCACGACCTGCTCGCGCGGGATGCCGTGGGCGCGTGCCTGATCGTCGATCTGCTGCTCGACCAAAGGTGTGCGGACGTAACCCGGGCAGATCGCGTTGCAGGTGATGCCGTCCTCGGCGGTCTCCAGTGCCGTCACCCGGGTGAGCCCCAGCACGCCGTGCTTGGCCGCGACGTAGGCCACCTTGTAGGGCGAAGCGACCAGTGCGTGTGCCGAGGCGACGTTGATCACGCGGCCCCAGCCTTTGTCGCGCATGCCGGGGATCACCAGCTTGGTGGCGTGGAAGGCCGAGGAGAGATTGATCGACAGGATGGCGTCCCACTTCTCGTCGGGGAACTCCTCGATCGGCGCGACATGCTGGATGCCGGCGTTGTTCACCATGATGTCGACCGAGCCGAACATGTCGACGGTCTGGCGGATCATGCCCTCGATCGCCTTGGGCTTGCTCATGTCGGCGGGCGAATAGACGACCATGGCGTTGGTGCGCTGCGCCAGTTCGGAGCGGGTCTTCTCGATCTGCAGCGCCTCGCCGAAGCCGTTGAGTACGACGTTGGCGCCGGCGCGGGCGAAGGCCTCGGCGATGCCGAGCCCGATGCCTGAGGTGGAGCCGGTGACGATGGCGGTCTTGCCGTTGAGCATGGTGCGATCTCCTGATCCGGGATGAGCCCTGGGGGTGATCGCAAAGTGACGGCGTCGCCGCTTCTTCTGAAATGCCGAGTGCCTACCGTTTCGATAGCGCGTGCGCATCGCGCGTCGCGCGCGCGTATCACCTGCTGCGGGCGTGTGCCTCGCGCAGCGCATCGAGCGAGGAGAGCAGCTCCTCGGGATCCGGCCAGCGCGCCGGATCGACGTCGGTGAAGGCGAAGACGACCTGCGCGTCGGGTGCGACCACGAACACCGCCGGGATCGGCAGCCGCCAGTCCGTGTCGGCATGCAGGAGCCGCAGGTCGCGGCCGCGCTCGAGATGGATGCGAACGTGCTCGGGCGAGAGTTCGTAGGCGAGGCCGCAGGTTCGCGCGAAGCCGTTCGCGGAATCGCTGAGCAGCGTATAGGAGATGCCGCGCTGGCGCGCCGTCTCGGCAATGTCCGTGGCGGAGTTCGGCATGATGCCGATCGGCGTGGCGCCGAGCGCCTCGATCGCCGGCCGCGCTTCCTCCAGCGCCACCATGGTGAGGGCGCAATAGGGGCACCAGCCGCCCCGGAAGAAGGCCAGCACCACGGGACCGCGGTCGAGGAATTCGTGACTGGTGCGCAACGCGCCCGAGGCGTCGCGCAGGGCGAAGTCCGGTAGCGTGTCGCCCAGCCTCAGCCCTTCCTCGGCCAGCCGCAGCATGCGCAGCCGGTCGAGTTCATCCTCGACGCCGGCACGGTCGCGCGCCGACAGCTCCGCCATGTGGTGGCGATTGAGCTCCTGCAGCGCCTTGGGCAGCGATTGCGACAGGGACATGCTGCACAGAGTGTGATGGGCCGTGAAATCGCCCGGAAATACCTTGCGCGTACGATATCGATAGCCGCAGGCTATGGATGTCTGGGGCACACTCATCGGGTCTTTCGCCTGCACTTCCGGGGGAGAAGCTGCCGTGGAAATGCATCAGATCCGCTACTTCCTGGCGGTCTGTGAAACCTTGAACTTTACGCGCGCGGCCGAGGCCTGCAACGTCTCGCAGCCCTCGCTGACCCGCGCCATCAAGGGGCTGGAGGACGAGCTGGGCGGCCCGCTGTTCCGCCGCGAGCGCAACAATACCCACCTGACCGGGCTGGGCGAGATGATGCGCCCGCACCTCACCCAGGTCCTGATCGAGACCGACGCCGCCAAGGAGCGCGCCAAGAGCTTCGCCAAGCTCGACGATGTCGAGCTCAAGCTCGGCATGATGTGCACCATCGGTCCGCGTCGCTTCATCCCCTTCCTCCAGTCCTTCCGCGAACGGCACCCCAAGGTGAAGCTGGTCGTGCAGGACGGCTCCAGCGACCAGCTGCAGGAGCGGCTGTCGGAGGGGCAGCTCGATGTCGCGGTCTACGGCCAACCCGATGAGATCGACGAACGCTTTCACGCGCGAAGGCTCTATGACGAACGCTTCGTGATCGGCGTCGGTCCGGGCCATCCCTTCGAGCGGCAGAACGCCGTTCGCTGCGCCGACCTGAACGATCAGGCCTACGTCAATCGCCTGCAGTGCGAGTTCTTCGGCGCCGCCGGCAAGATCTTCCGCGAACGGGGCGCCAAGACACGTATCGTCTTCCGCAGCGACCGTGACGACTGGGTGCAGTCGATGGCGATGGCCGGCATCGGCTTCACCTTCATTCCCGAGTATGCCGTCACCATGCCGGGACTGCGCGTGCGGCCGCTGATCGAGCCGGAGATCACGCGCACCATTCAGGTGGTGACGGTGCGCGGCCGGCCGCACCTGCCGGCGGTCGCCGCATTCGTGCGCGAGATCCTCGCCTTCAACTGGGCCAACGCCGCGGCGTAGCGTAGAGGCTGCTTCCCCATTCATATGGGGAAGTGCCCTCGTCATACGAGGGCGATGGGGTCATGA
>CAYZQZ010000051.1:0-15165 GCA_964480235.1 uncultured Reyranella sp.
ATCAGGGATACACGCCGCCGCCCTTCCCGCTCGCGGACTACCGCGCCGCGGCGAGCCAGCTCGGGGTCGAGGGTGGCGCCGTCGTCTCCGGCTCCTTCCAGGCGTTCGACCAGTCTTACCTCCTCGCGGCCCTCGCCGAGCTGGGGCCGGGCTGGGTCGGCGTCACCCAGGTTCCCGAGGATTGCCCGGATGCCGAGATCGCCCGGCTCGGCCGGGCCGGCGTCCGCGGCGTGCGCTTCAACATCGTGCGCGGCGGCGCCGGCGATTTCGGCCGGCTCGAGGCGCTGGCCAGGCGTTGTCATGCCGTCGCCGGCTGGCACTGCGAGCTCTACGCCGACGCAGCGACGCTCGCGCCCCAGGTCGATCGCCTCGCCAGGTTGCCGAAAGTCTCGATCGATCATCTCGGCATGACCGAAGCCGGCATGCCGGTGCTACTGAACCTGGTCGGGGCCGGCGTGCACGTGAAGGCCACCGGCTTCGGCCGAGTGAAACTCGATGTCGCCCGGGCGCTCGAAGCCATCGCGGCTACCGACCCGGCGATGCTGGTGTTCGGCACCGACATGCCATCGACCCGCGCGCCTCGGCCCTTCGAGGCGGCCGACATCGACCTGGTCGAGACGGTGCTGGGCGTCGAACTGGCACGGCGGGTGTTCTGGAACAATGCGCGGGCGCTTTACCGGGTGACCGCGTGATCGCGGAGCCCGACATCGCGGCTTACGAGCGCGATGGCGTGGTTTGCCTGCGCGGTGCGTTCGGTCCGGACTGGATCGAGCGGCTGCGCGGCGCCGTCGAGCGCGACATCGCCGCTCCCGGCCCCAACGCCACCAACTTCGCCGAGGGCAGCACGGCTGGCACGTTCTTCGGCGACATGTTCATGTGGCGCCGCGATCCGGACTTCCGGGCCGCCGCAGTCGCCTCGCCCGCGGCCGAGATCGCCGCCGAGCTGATGCGGTCGGACAGCGCCGACTTCTTCTACGACCAGCTGTTCGTGAAGGAGCCGGGCACCGCCCATCCCACTCCCTGGCACCAGGACCAGCCCTATTGGCCGGTGACAGGCTGGCAGATCGCGTCGGTGTGGATCGCGCTCGACCGGGTCGACCGCAGCAACGGAGCGGTCGAATTCGTCGCAGGGTCGCACAAGTGGGGCGTCAATTTCCGGCCGACGCCGTTCCGCAAGGGCCACGAGATCAAGTTCACTGCGAGCGACCTCGTCGCGATCCCGGACATCGACGCGGACCGCGGCAAATACGACATCCGTCACTGGGACATGGAGGCCGGCGACTGTCTGGTGTTCCACGCCATGATCGTCCACGGCGCCCCCGGCAATCTCACGCCGGGCGCGCGGCGGCGTGGGCTCGCGCTGCGCTACACCGGCGACGACGTACGCTATGACCCGCGGCCCGGCACGTTCCAGTTCCCGCACACGCCAGACCTCTCGGCCGGCGCGCCGATGACCTGCGATCTCTTCCCGAGGGTGTGGCCTCCTGCCCGATAGGCTATGGTGGCATGTTCCATGCTTTCCATGGAGTTCGGCTCGATGACATTTGGCGCACGGCTTCCCGCCGCGCCCATGTTGCGAGGTCACTGCCTCCCGGCGAAGGAGACGCGCGATGGACGCGAAGACGGCAGAAGGCACGGAGCCAAATCATTCCCGCTTACGGCCGGCATTCGAGCGGATCGCCCTGCTGCTGCAGGGCGGCGGTGCGCTGGGTGCCTACCAGGGCGGCGTCTATCAAGCGTTGGCAGAAGCTGATCTTCACCCTCATTGGGTCGCGGGAATCTCGATCGGCGCGATCAACGCCGCCCTGATCGCCGGCAATGCGCCCCACCGACGCGTCGAACGGCTGCGCTCTTTCTGGGAAACGGTGACCCAGGCGCCGTTCGGACCCGCAGTGCTGATCCCGGGTGAGATCAGGAACGATCTGGTGCACCAGTTCGTCAATCAGGGCCGTGCCCTGAGCGCCCTGCTGTGGGGTGCGCCCAGTTTCTTCAAGCCGAGGATTCCACCGCCGATCTTCTCGCCGGTCAGCAGTCCGGACAAATTGAGTTTCTACGATGTCTCGCCGCTCAAGACGCTGCTCGGCCAGCTGGTCGACTTTGACCGGGTGAATTCGGGTGAAATGCGCCTCACCGTCGGCGCCACCCACATCAAGAGCGGGAACTACGCGACATTCGACACGACCGAAAGGGTCATCGGGCCCGACCACGTGATTGCCAGCGGTTCGCTGCCGCCCGGCTTTCCCGCCACCGAAATCGACGGAGAGCAATACTGGGACGGCGGCGTCGTCTCCAATACGCCGCTGCAATGGGTCCTCGATGCCGCGCCGCGCAAGGACACGCTCGCCTTCCAGATAGACCTCTGGAGTGCGCGCGGCGAGCTGCCGCGCGACATGATCGAGGTCGACACGCGCCTGAAAGACATTCGCTACTCTAGCCGTACGCGTCTCGGTACCGACCAGTTCCGCAAGATGCAGGCGTTGCGCCGCGCCACCGCCAAGCTCCTCGGTGAGATACGCGAGGAACTGCGCGGCACGCCCGAGGCGGCGCTGCTCGCCGCCGAAGCCGACGAAAAGGTCTATAACATCATCCAGATGATCTACCGCTCCCGCCCCTATGAAGGCGCCTCGAAGGACTACGAGTTCTCCCGTCGCACGATGGAAGAGCATTGGTCTTCGGGCTATCGGGACATGACCCGCACCCTCAGCTACCCCGAAGTCCTGCAGCGCCCGACCAGTCCCGACGGCGTGTTCACGTTCGATCTCAAGCAACAGTCCGAAAAATAGAACGACCGCTCTGAAGATCGCCGACGATCGCGCACTCCGCGGCGTCGCCTCCGGTTATCTGACTTCAGCCTGAAAGGAACATCCATGGCTCGCTTCGACAAACAGGTCGGCATCATCACCGGCGCCGCGAGCGGCATCGGCAAGGAAATCGCGCTGCGCTATGCCGCCGAAGGCGGCACGCCGGTCATCGCCGATCTCAATCTTGACGCCGCCAACGCCACGGCTGCCGAGATCAAGGCAAAGGGCTCCGATGCCTTCGCCGTCGCCATGAACGTGGTCGACGAGGCCGCGGTCGACAAGGGCGTGGCCGACGTGATGGCCAAGTATGGCCGGATCGATCTGCTTGTCTCCAACGCCGGCATCCAGATCGTGAAGCCGGTCGTCGATTTCGCCTTTTCCGACTGGAAGAAATTGCTGTCGATACACCTCGACGGCGCGTTCCTGACTACCAAGGCCTGCCTCAAGCACATGTACGCGGCCAAGTCGGGCAGCGTGGTCTACATGGGCTCGGTCCATTCCAAGGAAGCGTCCAAGCTCAAGGCGCCCTATGTCACCGCCAAGCACGGTCTGATCGGACTGTGCAAGGTGGTCGCCAAGGAAGGCGCCGAGTTCAACGTGCGCGCCAATGTCGTGTGTCCCGGATTCGTGCGCACGCCGCTGGTCGACAAGCAGATTCCCGAGCAGGCCAAGGAACTTGGTATTTCCGAAGCCGAGGTGATCCGAAACGTGATGCTGAAGGACACGGTCGACGGGCAATTCACCACGACCGACGACGTGGCCGATTGCGTGCTGTTCTTCGCCGGCGCCCGCAGCAATGCGCTGACCGGCCAGTCCATGGTGGTCAGCCACGGCTGGTTCATGCAGTGAGGCGCGAGGCCGTCAGTCTGCCAGCACGCCCTTCGTGACAACGTCGAGCATGCCCTGGATCAGCTCCTCGCGGTCCGACCACGGGAAGTCGGGATTGTTGATCAGCGCGGCCACCAGCCCGTGCAGGCCCATCCACAGGAGCTCCGCGGCGGTCTCGTGGCTGTAGTTCAGCTTCACGCCGGCCGCCTCGGCGTCGCGCAGCAGGCTCACGACGTGCTGGAAGGCGATGGCGCCGGTGGTGCCGGGCCGGCCGGGCTCGAGATTGGTCGCGCGGTGGCCGCCCTGCTCCTTGATCTGCTTGGGTGTGATGCCAGCCATGAAGGTCAGCCAGTACTCTTCGGGATGCTCGAGGCCGAAGCGGACATAGGCCTCGCCGCAGCGGCGTAGCTGGTCGCGCGGCGCGAGCTTCTCCTGGCCGATTGCCCCGATGCGGTCGATCAGGAAGCCGAAGGTCTGGTCGCACAGCGCGATCAGGATGGCTTCCTTGTCGGCGAAGTATAGGTACAGCGCGGGCGCGGAAACGCCGACACGGTCGGCGATCTTGCGAATCGTCGTGGCTTCGTAGCCCACCTGCAGGAACAGCTCTTTGGCCGCCTGCAGGATCTCCTCGCGGCGGGTGTGGCCCTCGCCGCGCCGTTTCCGGCTGCTGACCGAAGCTGTCGAAAGCCCTGGCAAAGTTGCCTCCTCGCCCTTGACTCTTATATGAACGTCGATAACTTATCAACGGTCAGTTAACGTTGTTAATTGAGCCGGGACCCATTGTACTGCCCGCAAGGAAGGCTCGCCATGCGTCTCCCCAAAGTTCCCGTCAAACTCGCGTTGATCTCGATAAGCCTTCTCGCCGTCGCCGCCGTCGGCACCGCAGCCTGGGCCTGGAAGGCCAATACGACGCGACCCGCCCCCCCCGCTGAGGCGCTGGTCCGTCCGGCACGGGTCATCGAAATCAGCTATCACCTGCGCGGACGCTCCACCATGATGGCCGGTACCGTCGTGCCCCGCGTCGACGCCACCTTGGGCTTCCGCGTCGCCGGCAAGGTCGTCGAGCGCCTGGTCGACATCGGCACCATCGTGCAGCCCGGCCAGCCCATCGCCCGGCTCGATCCGGCCGACTACCGCCTCGCGGTCGACAACGCGCGCGCCGCCCTCGCTTCCGCCGATGCAGATTGGCAGCGCGCCCGCGCCGACTACGAGCGTTACCAACAACTGCGCAACACCGCGGCCTTCATGGCCCAGACCATGGAGCTCCGCCAATCGACCGCCGCGACCGCACAGGCACGCGTCGAGCAGGCGCGCAGCCAGCACTCGACCGCCGAAAACAACCTCGCTTACACGACCCTGCATGCCGATACCGCGGGAGTCGTGACCGCCGTCGTGGCCGAAGTCGGCCAGTTCCTGGCGCAGGGCCAGGGAGTCGTGAAGGTCGCACGCACCGACGAACTCGAGATCCTCGTCGGGGTGCCCGAGAATCGCCTCGCCTCGATGCGCCAGGTCCCGGGCGCCTCGTTCGAGCTGTGGTCCGAGAAGGGCAAGAAGTACGCGGCCAAACTCCGCGAGCTCTCGCCCAGTGCCGACCCCGTCACCCGTACCTATCCGGCGCGCTTTTCCGTGGTCGAACGGCCGGCCTTCATCGGCCTCGGCATGACGGCCACGCTGACCTTCGAGCGCGCCGATCTGGAGCCGGTCGCCAACGTGCCGCTCACTGCGATCTTCCAGCACGGCACCCAGCCCGCCGTCTGGGTGGTCGACCGCAGCAGCGGCGAAGTCGCCCTGCGCGACGTGGTGATCGCACGCTGGCGCGACGACACGGCCGCCATCCTGTCCGGCGTGAAGGAGGGCGAACTGGTGGCCACCGCGGGCGTGCACAAGCTCGAACCCGGCCAGAAGGTGAAACCGGTCCTGTCGACGGAGCGCTGACCATGGCGAGCAACGGCACGAGCGGCGGCAACGGTACAGGCGCCCGCACCAATCTCAGCGAACTGGCCCTTCGCAACAGCACCCTCACCGTGTTCTTCATGGTGGTGCTGACGCTTGCCGGCATCTTCGCCTACTTCAACCTCGGCCGCGGCGAGGACCCGCCCTTCACCATCAAGCAGATGGTGGTATCGGCGGCGTGGCCGGGCGCTACTGCGCGCGAGGTCGAGCAGCAGGTCACCGACAAGATCGAGACCAAGCTTCAGGAACTGCCGTTCTTCTACAATGTCACGAGCTACACCAAGCCGGGCGAGACGGTGATCTACGTCTCGCTGCGCGACGATGTCCCTCCCGCCAAGGTCGCCGACCTCTGGTACCAGGTGCGCAAGAAGGTCGGCGACATCAAGGGGAACCTGCCCCAGGGCGTCGTCGGGCCGTTCTTCAACGACGAGTACGGCGACACCTACAGCCTGATCTGGGCCTTCGAGGCCGACGGCTTCTCGCCGGCCGAGGTCAAGGAAATCGCCAAGGACGTGCGCCAGCGCGTGCTGCGGGTGCCCGACGTCACCAAGGTCGACCTGTTCGGCCTGCAGGACGAAAAAATCTATCTCGAATTCAGCCACGAGCGGCTGGCCATGATGGGCGTCACGGTCGAGCAGATTTTCGACGTCGTGCGCAAGCAGAACGCGATCGTGGCGTCCGGCACCGTCCAGACAAAGGGCGAGCGCGTCGCCGTCCGCGTCGACGGCGCGCCGACCTCGGCCGCCGACCTCGCCGCTCTCCCCTTTGCCGCCAATGGCCAGACCTTCACCCTGGCCGACATCGCCGACATCAAGCGCGGCTACGAGGACCCGCCCAAGAGCACGATGCGCTTCAAGGGCAAGGACGTGATCGGACTGGGCGTGGTCATGGCGGCCGGCGGCAATGTCGAGGCGCTCGGCCACGCGCTCGACAAGGCGATGAAGCAGGTCGAGCGCGACCTTCCCGTGGGCATCACGGTGCACCGGGTCGCCAACCAGCCGGAGGTGGTCGAGAAGTCGTTCCAGGAGTTCATCCAGTCGCTCGGCGAGGCACTGGCCATCGTGCTGGTCGTGTCGTTTGTGAGCCTCGGCGTGCGCACAGGCGTGATCGTGGCGCTCTCGGTGCCGTTGGTGCTGGCCATCACCTTCGTCGGCATGATGCTGCTCGGGATCGACTTCCAGCGCATCTCGCTCGGCGCGCTGATCATTGCGCTCGGCCTGCTGGTCGACGATGCGATCATCGCCGTCGAGATGATGATGGTGAAGCTGGAACAGGGCTTCAGCCGCATGGAAGCGGCAACCTTCGCCTACACCTCGACCGCGTTCCCGATGCTCACCGGCACCCTGGTGACGGCCGCCGGTTTCGTGCCGGTCGGCTTCGCCAAGTCGAGCGCCGGCGAGTACACCAATTCGATCTTTTGGGTGGTCGGACTGTCACTCGTCATTTCATGGTTCGTGGCGGTGCTGTTCACGCCGTGGCTGGGCTATCACCTGTTGCCAACGCCCAAGACGGTACATCACGACGCCTATGACGGCCGGATGTACCGGTTGTTCCGTGCCATCGTCGTGTGGTGCGTGACCTGGCGCAAGACGACCATCGCCGTCACCGCGCTTGCCTTCGTGGCGGCGATGGGTGCATTCGGCCTGGTGCAGAAGCAGTTCTTCCCGGTCGCCAACCGGCCCGAGCTGATCGTCGATCTGCGGCTGGCCCAAGGCGCCTCCTACGCCGCCACGGACGCCGAGGTCGCCAAGCTCGAGAAGTGGCTTGGTCAGAATGACAACGTCGCCTTCTTCACGGCCTATGTCGGCGCCGGCAGCCCACGCTTCTACCTGCCGACGGTGCCGGAGCTGACCAACGCCAATTTCGGCCAGATCATCATCCAGACCAAGGATCTGGAGGCACGGGAGCGGCTGTTCGCCGAACTGACCGATCTCTTCAACGGCGACTACGAGGCTGTCCGCGCCCGCGTGCAGCGCCTGCAGAACGGGCCGCCGGTCGCCTACCCGGTGATGTTCCGGGTGATGGGCGAGGACCCGCAGAAGGTCCGCGCCGTCGCCGAGCAGGTCCGCCAGGTCTTCAAGGCCGATCCCGCGACCCGCGACATCAACTTCGACTGGAACGAACTCGCCAAGTCGGTGCGTCTCGAGGTCGACCAGAGCAAGGCGCGCGCGCTCGGCGTCGACTCGCAGCTGCTCGGCAACACGCTGCAGACCCTGCTGTCGGGTGTGACCGTCACGCAGTATCGCGAAGGCACCGAGACGATCGACGTGGTCGCCCGCGCCGTCGCCCCGGAGCGGCTGAGCGTCGAAGGTTTGGAGGCGATCAACCTGCGCACCGCGACCGGCGGCGTGGTCTCGCTCGCGCAACTCGCCAAGCTGCACTTCGAGCTGGAAGAGCCGATCCTGTGGCGGCGCAACAAGGAACTGCTGATGACGGTGCGCGCCGGCGTGATCGACGGCGTACAGGGCCCCGACGTCGCCGCGCGCCTCGACAAGGCGCTGGCCCCGGTGCGCGCCCAGCTGCCGGCCGGCTACCGCATCGAGGTCGGCGGCGACAGCGAGGAAAGCGCAAAGAGCCAGGGCTCGATCTTCAAGATGATGCCGCTGATGGGCTTCCTGATGCTGCTGTTCCTGATGCTGCAGCTCAGGAGCTTCTCCAAGCTCGCCCTGGTGCTGCTCACCGCCCCGCTCGGCATGATCGGCGTGTCGCTGTTCCTGCTCGCGTTCAACCAGCCCTTCGGCTTCGTGTCACTGCTCGGTACGATCGCGCTCGCCGGCATGATCATGCGCAACTCGGTGATTCTGGTCGATCAGATCGACCAGGACATCGAGGCGGGCCACACGCCGTGGGATGCCGTGATCGACGCCACGGTGCGCCGAGCCCGGCCGATCCTGTTGACCGCGGGCACGGCCATCTTCGCCATGATCCCGCTCAGCCGCAGCGTGTTCTGGGGGCCGATGGCTGTGGCTCTGATGGGAGGTCTACTGGTCGCAACCGCACTCACCCTGCTCTTCCTGCCGGCGCTCTACGCCGCCTGGTTCCGGGTGAGGCAGGTATCCCCCGCCGCGGGCAAGGCTCCGGTCCGCCACGATCCTCCGCCTCTCGCGCTCGCCGCCGAATAGGAAAGAAAACTACATGCCCGGCATTGCCAGCCTCCTGGTCGTCGCAAGCGCCGTCATCCTGCTGGTGCTGGGTTCGATTCACCTCTTCTATACCTTCCGCGGCCGCATGCTGTTTCCGCGCGAGCAAGAACTGATCGACGGCATGAAGCGCTCGGCACTGGTACTGACTCGCGAGACGACGGTCTGGAAGGCGTGGATCGACTTCAATGCCAGCCACGCCCTCGGCATCCTGATGTTCGCACTGGTGTATGGCTGGCTTGCCCTGGCCGTTCCGACCGTGCTGTTAGGCTCGGTCTTCCTGCGCGTCCTCGGGCTTGCGTTCCTGCTGACCTACGTCGCCCTCGCACGCCGCTACTGGTTCAGCATTCCCTTCAGGGGCGTCGTGCTCGCCGCCGTGCTCTACATCGCCGGTCTGGGCGCCGGCGCACTCTAGGAAATCCGGCCCTCGGCGGTACGCATGTCGGCGGTGCGACCGGCGCCCACCGAGACGAGGATTTCGATGCCCTTCACGATCGCCTCGATCGGCACCGACGGCGCGGTGCTGTTGGCCGGCAGCATTTCGGGCACATTGGGGACATGCAGGAAGCCGCCGCGGAAACGGTGCCCGGCCTGCGCGGCCATATTCATCAAAGCATAGAGGATATGATTGCAGACGAAGGTGCCGGCAGTGTTCGACACCGCGGCCGGCAGGCCCGCCTTGCGCATCTCCGCGACGCAGGCCTTGATCGGCAGGGTGGCGAAATGCGCCGCCGGTCCGCCCTGCACCACCGGCACATCGATCGGCTGACTGGCGTCATTGTCGGGAATGCGCGCGTCCTGGACATTGATAGCGACCCGCTCGAGGCAAAGCTCGCTCCGGCCACCGGCCAGGCCGACGCACAGCACAAGGTCGGGTCCGACCTCGTCGATCGCAGCGCGCAGCACGTCGGCCGAACGGGCGAACGAACATGGCAACACCGCGGTATGGACCGCGGTGTTTGCTATGCTTCCCCGGAGCATTGAGACCGCCAGCGACGACGGATTGATCGCGTCGCCGCCGAACGGTTCGAATCCTGTGACGAGGGCTTTCACGCCCCCATCGTAGGGTTACTTGTTGGCCGCGTCGACCGCGCGGCGCGCCATCACGCCGACCAGATGGGCGCGATATTCGGCGCTGGCGTGGATGTCGCTGTTCAGTCCGTCGGCCGGGATCTTGATGTCCTTGATCGCAGCCGAGGCGAAGTTCTTGTTGAGCGCGTCTTCCATCGCCTTGACGCGGAAGACGCATGGGCCGGCACCGGTCACCGCCACCCGAACGCCGTTCTTGGTCTTGGTGACGAACACGCCGACCATCGCGTAGCGCGACGCCGGGTTGGGGAATTTCATGTAGGCCGCCTTCTCCGGCTTGGGGAAGCTGATCGACGTGATCAGTTCACCGTCCTTAAGCGCGGTCTCGAACAGGCCCTTGAAGAAGCCGTCGGCCGTGTGCTTGCCCGCCGTCGTGGTGATCGTGGCGTTGAGCGCCAGCACCGCCGCCGGATAGTCGGCCGCCGGATCGTTGTTGGCCACCGAACCGCCAATCGTGCCCCGGTTGCGCACCGCCGGATCGCCGATATGGCCGGCGAGGCTCGCCAGCGCCGGAATCGCACCCTTGACGTCGGCCGAGGAGGCGACGTCGGCGTGCTTGGTCATGGCGCCGATCGTGACGCCGCCGGCATCGAGCTTGATGCCCGCCAGCTCCTTGATGGCGCCGAGATCGACCACGTCCGAGGGCTTGGCCAGACGCTGCTTGAGCGTCGGGATCAGGGTCATGCCGCCCGACATCGGACGCGCCTCGGGCTTGCCCTTCAGCGCGGCCTGTGCATCGGCGAGCGACTTGGGGCGGTGGTAATTGAAATCGTACATCTCACTTTCCTCCGTGGATGGCCTGCCACACGTTCAGCGGCGTGGCGGGCATCGGCACATGTTGGACGCCGAGCGGCGCCAGGGCGTTATGGACGGCGTTCATGACGGCGGCAGGTGCGGCGATCGCGCCAGCCTCACCGCAGCCTTTGACGCCGAGCGGATTGTGCGGACACGGAGTCACCGTGTTGCCGAGCTTGAACGACGGCACATCGTCGGCGCGGGGCATGGTGTAGTCCATGTATGAACCGCTCAGGAGCTGGCCCGTCGACTTGTCGTAGACAGCGTTCTCGAGCAGAGCCTGGCCGACACCCTGGACGATGCCGCCATGGACCTGGCCTTCGACGATCATCGGATTGACGATGTTTCCGAAATCGTCGATCGCGGTGTGGTTCACTACCTCGACGACGCCGGTTTCGGGGTCTATCTCGACCTCGCAAATCTGCGTGCCCGCCGGATAGACGAAGTTGGACGGGTCGTAGAACGCATTCTCGTCCATGCCGGGCTCGAGTTCCTCGAGCGGATAGTTGTGCGGCACGTAGGCGGCGAACACCGCAGCCCCGAGCGGCACGTTCTTGTCGGTACCGGCTACCTTGAAGACGCCCTGCTCGAACACGACGTCGGCGACCGACGCCTCCATGAGATGGGCAGCGATCTTCTTGCCCTTGGCGATGACCTTGTCGGCGGCCTTCATGATCGCCGAACCACCGACGGCGAGCGAGCGGCTGCCGTAGGAGCCCATGCCGAACGGCGTCGTCGCCGTGTCGCCATGAACCACCTCGATGTTCTCGATTGGCACACCGAGCTTGTCCGACACGATCTGGGCGAAAGTCGTCTCGTGGCTCTGGCCGTGGCTGTGCGCCCCGGTCAGAATCTGGACGTTGCCCGTCGGGTTGAACTTGATCTGAGCGCTCTCCCACTGGCCGACGCCGCCGCCCAGCTGGCCGATCACGCGCGAGGGTCCGAGGCCGCAGGCCTCGATGTAGGACGAGAAGCCGATGCCGCGCAGCTTGCCCCGCGACTTGGCCTCGGCGCGCCGAGCTTCGAAGCCCTTGTAGTCGGCCATCTTCATTGCCGCATCGATGATCGGCGGGTAGTTGCCCGAATCGTACTGCAACGCCACCGGCGTCTGGTACGGGAAGGCATCGGCCGGAATGAAGTTCTTGCGGCGCAGTTCAGCCGCATCGATCTTCATTTCCGCGGCTGCCTTGCTGACGATGCTCTCGATGACGAACGTGGCCTCGGGACGGCCGGCGCCGCGATAGGCATCGACCGGAGCCGTATTGGTGAGCGCAGCCTTGACGTTGGCGTAGATCACCGGCGTCGTGTACTGCCCCGCCAGCAGCGTGGCGTAAAGGTAGGTCGGCACGGCAGTCGAGAATGTCGAGAGATAGGCACCCATGTTGGCGGTCGTCTCGACCTTGAGCGCCAGGAACTTGCCGTCCTTGTCGAGCGCGAGCTCGGCGTGCGTGATGTGATCGCGGCCATGCGCATCGGTCATGAACGATTCGGCACGTTCGGCGGTCCACTTGATCGGCCGCCCGACCCGGCTCGCCGCCCAGGTGAGCATGGTCTCTTCGTTGTAGCAGAAGATCTTGCTGCCGAAGCCGCCGCCCACGTCAGGCGCGATCACCCGCAGCTTGTGCTCGGGAATGCCGAGCACGAAAGCCGACAGGATCAGGCGCAGGACGTGCGGGTTCTGCGACGTCGACCAGAGCGTGTAGTTGCCTGTGCCCTTGTCGTACTCCGCCGCCGCGGCGCGCGGTTCCATGGCATTGGGGATCAGGCGGTTGTTGACGATGTCGATCTTGGTGACGTGCGCGGCCTTGGCGAACGCAGCATCGGCATCGGCTTTGACGCCGATCTCCCAGTCGTAAATCAGGTTGCCAGGGGCTTCGGCATGGATGTCCGGGGCGCCCTTCAACGCCTTGGCGAGATCGACATTGGCCGGCTTGACCTCGTAGTCGACCTTGATCGCCTCGGCGGCGTCCTTGGCCTCATCGGCGCTGTTGGCCACGATCATCGCCACGGTATCGCCGACATAGCGCACAGTATCGAGCGCGATCACGGGATGCGGCGGCGCCTTGTGCGGCTGGCCGTGCTTGTCCTTCACCACCCAGCCGCAGATCAGCCCGCCCATCTTGGCGTCGGCGGTGTCCTTGCCGGTGAAAATCTCGACCACGCCCGGCATCTTCTTGGCCGCCGCGGTGTCGATGCTCTTGATCTTCGCATGAGCATGCGGCGAACGCAGGAAATACGCGTAGGTCGCTCGAGCGAGCGGCAGATCATCGACATAGCGGCCGGTGCCGGTGAGGAAGCGCTGGTCTTCCTTCCGCTTCACCCGCGCGCCGATTCCGTTGGCGGCGGTCATGGCGTTACACTCCTGCTGCTTTCATGGCTGGCGCGGCGGCCAGAATGGCTTTCACGATATTGTGGTAGCCGGTGCAGCGGCAGAGATTGCCCTCGAGCTCGCGGCGCACCGTGGCCTCGTCGAGCTGGTAGTTGTGGCGCTTCACCATGTCGATGGCGCTCATCACCATGCCCGGCGTGCAGAAGCCGCACTGCAGCGCATGATTCTCGCGAAACGCCTCCTGCATGGGATGGAGCTTGTCGGCGCTTGGGGCAAGGCCCTCGATCGTGAGCACGCTCGCGCCCTCGGCCTGGACGGCAAGCAGGGTGCACGACTTGATCGACTTGCCGTCGACGTGGACCACGCAGGCGCCGCACTGGCTGGTGTCACAGCCGACATGGGTACCGGTCATGCCGAGATGCTCGCGCAGGAACTGGACCAACAGCGTGCGCGCCTCGACCTTGCCCGACACGGTCTTGCCGTTGACGGTCATGGAGACGGAAATTGTCATAAAACTTCTCCCTCACATTGTTGGTTCACGCGGACGCAGCGAGAAACGCCCGCGAAATATTGCCGGGACTCTCGCAAGCCGCTCGCCTGCGGGTCAAGCGAATTACGGAAGCCCACTAACGACGGCGAAATAGCGATTCTTCAGCGGCTGAACAGGAATACCAGAATCAGGAATGCGGCCCCGATTCCGATGACCGTCCAGTGACGGTAGCCGCGCTTGATCGCCTCGTCCGGCGGCATCAGCTCGCCTCCGGCGGCGTGGCCGGGGGCGGCGCCCCGACGCTCTCGGCGAACTTGCCGAAGAACTGGTCGGCGAGTTTTTTGGCTGTGCCCTGGATCAGCCGGGCGCCGACCTGGGCGATCTTGCCACCGACCTGCGCATCGACGTCGTAGTTCAGGACCGTGTCCGCGCCGTCCTGGGTAAGCTTGACCACGGCACCGCCCTTGGCGAACCCAGCGACTCCGCCCTGCCCTTCGCCCGAAATCCGGTAACCGTTGGGCGGATCGATGTCGGACAGCGTGACCTTGCCGCCAAAAGCAGCGCTCACCGGTCCGATGCGCAACCGCACCTTGGCCGTCATCTCAGTGTCCGACAGCTTCTCGAGCGATTCGCAGCCGGGAATGCAGGCCTGCAGGATGGCCGGATCGTTCAGCGCCGCGAACACCTTCTCTCGCGATGCGCCTATGCGATACTCGCCTTTAATTTCCATACTGAGTTTCCGTCCGGTTACCTGAACGTCGACACTACCACTTGCTTGTATAGGAGTCCGGCGGCGGTTCTGCCAGTGGCTCGCGCAACGACACGTAGATGGTCGCTAGGTACGGAGTCGCCATCAGGACGGCCAACGCGGCAAACCAGTCGGCCTGGACGTTCCAGAACAGGGTCCGGATGACCCAGCGGCCGCCGTCGGCGGACGCGAAGCCGCCCGAACCGCCATCGTAGAGTTTGATCGCTCCCTCGGTGACGACCAATGCCACCGCCCAGGCGATCAGCAGCCCTGCCAGCAGAATTTCCGGCAGCACCGGCCACCAGCGGCTGAGCGAGCGGTCCATGCGCACGAAACCCTTGGTGCCGTCGTAGCCCAGCAGGCGACCGAACGACAGCGCACGCATCAGGCGCTCGCGGCGCGACACCGGCTCGCGGCGCAGCACCGTCAGGATCTTCCAGGTCATCAACACCACGGTCGGGATGACGAAGCTCCAGATCGGGAAGTCGCGGTAGCGCCCGTCGATGGCGATCTGCCGATAGAACGTGTCGCTGAGGCGAATGACGCCGTCGTACCAGTCGATGGTCAGCACCATGAGATAGAAGATGCAGAGCACCGTCATCGCGAGATAGAGCATCTGCAGCATGAGATCGACACGCTGGAAGATGCGCAGGCGCGGAAGTTCGCGCCACGACCGCCAGGCCTCACGCACTCGCGCACCATAGAGCGACGGATCCGCCATGCGGCGGGTCAGGCTGTCGGCGATGCCACGCAGCAGCGCGTAGCTAAAGAGACCGAGCAGAAGGGCCCAGAAGGCGACGCCGGCCATGCGTTCGAAATAGAAGGCGCGCGAGATGTCGATCCAAACCGATTCGACGTAAGCGGTTGCGGTCAACTGCGCGAACACGGCGAAGATTGCGATCTGCTTGCCTTCCGCCCGGCGGCGCCACATCGTCATCGCCAGAACGAGCAGTCCCGACAGCAGGGTCGACATGACAAAAAGCGTCGGCCAA
>CAYZQZ010000052.1:0-15115 GCA_964480235.1 uncultured Reyranella sp.
TCACCTCCCCAGTCACACGGGGGAGGCAGGGAGGGGGAGAGCGGCGTGAAGATTCGGTGAGGGGAAACGGTCATTGTGGCTTTCCCTCTCCGCCCTTCGGGCACCTCCCCCGCAAGACGGGGGAGGAAAGCAGAATGTACGGACTTACCAAGCCCGTGCTCGCGACCGAGTTCAGTCGCGTGCCGGAGAAGTATCGCAAGAACAAGAAGTCCTCGTGGGGGGACGCCAACGCCGCCGGCATGGAACTCGATGCCTTTCTCGAGGGGCCGAGCTTGGATCGCGCCGGCAATCTCTACGTCACCGACATTCCGTTCGGGCGTGTGTTTCGCGTCAGCCCCTCGGGCGAATGGACGCTGATCACGGAATATGACGGCTGGCCGAACGGCCTCAAGATCCACAAGGACGGCCGCATCTTCATCACCGACTACAAGCGCGGGATCATGCTGCTCGAGCCGTCGAACGGCAGAGTGACGCCGCTGATCGATCATCGCGGATCGGAGAGCTTCAAGGGCGTCAATGACCTGTTCTTCGCCGCCAACGGCGATCTCTATTTCACCGACCAGGGCCAGACCGGCCTGCACGATCCGACGGGCCGGGTCTATCGCTACGACACGGCAGGCAGGCTCCAGATGCTGGTCAATACCGTGCCGAGTCCGAACGGGCTGGTGATGAACAAGGCCGAGACCGTGCTTTACGTCGGCGTGACGCGCGGCAACGCGGTCTGGCGCCTGCCGATCATGGCCGACGGCAGCGTGAGCAAGGTCGGATTGTTCATCCAGATGACCGGGGGCCATGCCGGTCCGGATGGCATGGCGCTCGACGCGGAGGGCGGATTGGTCGTGGCGCACCCCAGCACGACCGCCTGGCGCTTCGACCATCTCGGGCGGCCGACACATCACGTCGATGCCGGCGACGACATCTTCTGCACCAACATCGCCTTCAGCGGGGACGACCTTTATCTCGTCGTGTCCCGGCCGAGCGCAAAGGTGCCCGGCGGCACGATTCTGAAGGCGAAAATGCCGGTAGGCGGAAAGCCCATGTATTCGCACGCCTGAGGCAGGACTAAGCTTCCTCTCATAATAGTGGGAGGATGGAATGATCACCCGTCGTCATGTCGTCGGCGCCTTGGCCGCCGCACCCGTAGCCGCGCCGGCGGTACTGCGCGCCCAGACTACGACCTGGATTTTCTACACCCACGTGCCGGCGGCGACGCTGGTGCCTGCGCGCGTGTCCCAGGAGATCGTCGAGCGCGTTGCCAAGGAGACCAACGGCGGTTTCCAGATCAAATATCACCTGGGCGGCTCGCTCACCATCAAGGCGACCGACATCACGACAGCGGTCGGCGACAATGTCGTGCAGCTCGGCGACGACGCGTTCCAGCAGGGCAACGTGCCGATCACCGGCATCCTGCGCCTGCCGATGCTGATCACCAGCGCCGCCGAGTTCGAAAAGGCGCTGACGGTGATGCGGCCCTACCTCGAGCGGGCCTTCGACAAGAAGGGCGCGACGCTGCTCGCAAACTACTATTTCCCGATGCAGATCGCCTGGTCGAGCAAGAAGCTCACCTCGCTCGACGATTTCAAGGGCCAGAAGATTCGCGCCACGTCACCTGAGCAGATCGAGTTTCTCAAGCGCTTCGGGGCCAACGGATTGACAGTCGGCGGTTCCGAAGTGCCTTCGGCACTGGAGCGCGGCGTGGTCGACGGCGTGCTCACGGCAAACGCCGGCGGCGGCAAGATCTGGAAGGACTTGCTGAAGTACTGCTACGAGATCGGACTGAACTATTTCGAGGACAACATCGTCGTCAACAAGGAAGCCTATGCCAAGCTGCCGGCCGCTTACAGGGAATCGCTGACGAAGGCGATCGTCGAGCTCACGCCCAAGATGACGACGATGATGGCGCAGGAGGAAATCGACGAGGCCGCCAAGCGCAAGGCCGAAGGCATGGTCCAGACCAAGGCCACGCCGGAGGATTACAAGCGCGGTGCCGAGCGAATGGTCGACTACTGGGACGTCTGGGCGAAGCGTTTCGGCCCTGAAACGCAGGAAGCGCTCAGGAAGGTGCGCGACGCCGTAGGTCGATAGATGAGCAACTCCTCCGAGGGAGCGCCGTTCGATGCGATCGAGCGGGTAAGCCTGTGGCTGTCGGCCGTTTGCATGATCGGCATGGTGGTCCTGATGCTGCTCGAAGTCGTGCTGCGCGGCGCCTTCAACAGCACCACCGAGCATTCCGACGAACTCGTCGGCTATCTGCTGGTCGGCGTCTCCTTTCTGTCGCTGGCACTGTGCCAGAGTAGGGGCGCCTTCCATCGCGTCGAGATGGTGCAGATGCGGCTAAGCCGTCGTGGCAAGGCCATTTCAGCGCTGGTGTTCGACCTCGTGTCATTCGGCTACATCGCGCTGACCGACTGGTACTTCGTTCAGTTCGTCCTGAGTTCCTACAATCGAGAAGCGGCGGCACCGACCACTCTGGCGACACCGCTCTGGATTCCCGAGACGGTGATGGTGGTGGGGGCGACGCTCCTGCTGATTTCGCTCGGCCGCGCCATCGTGCGCGACGTCCGGGAGTGCGCCTCGTGAGCGCGGGTCTCGAGGTCGCGCTTGTCCTTGTGATCTTCCTCGGCCTGCTTGCCGCAGGCATGGCGATTCCGTTCGCGATCGGCGTCCCGGCGATCGTCTACCTGCTTCTGCACGGCGGCGTTGCCTCGCTCAAGGGCATCGGGCTGATGAGCTGGGGCTCGATGAACAGCTTTGCGCTGACCGCGGTCCCGCTGTTCATCCTGATGGCGGAGATCATGCAGCATTCCGGCCTCAGCTTCCGGATATATCGCGGACTCTCCAAGCTGGTCTGCGTCATCCCGGGCGGCCTGCTGCAGACAAACATCGCGGGCTGCGCGCTGTTCGCGGCGATCTCCGGATCCTCGGTGGCCACGGCCGCCGCGATCGGCACCGTGGCGCTGCCGCAGCTCCTCCAGCGCGGCTACCATCGCCCGCTCGCGGCAGGGTCGCTTGCGGCGGGAGGGACACTGGGCATCCTGATCCCGCCGTCGATCGCCATGATCGTCTACGGAACCTTCACCGAGACGTCGGTCTCCAAGCTCTTCATAGCGGGCATCGTGCCCGGCCTGGTGCTGACGGCGCTGTTCATGGCCTACGTGTTCGTCCATGCGCTGGTGAAGCCCGAGATCGCCCCGCGCGAGAAGGGGCCGCAGAACGCCGCCGAGTTCCTGTCGGCGATGTCGGACCTCCTTCCCTTCATCCTGGTGATCGGCGGCACCATGGGAAGCCTCTATGCCGGCTGGGTGACGCCGACAGAAGCAGCCGCGGCAGGTTGCGCAGTCGGTCTTGTGGTTTCGGCGATCTGGGGAAAGCTCGGCTGGAAGGAGCTGCGCACGGCGATGATTTCGTCGGTGATGATCAGCGGCAACATCCTGCTGATCGTCTATACGGCATTCGTCTTTTCCTACGCGATCAGCGTGGCGGGCGTCGGCGAGCAGCTGACGACATGGCTCGTGTCCCTGAAGCTGTCGCGACTGGAGTTCTTTGCGGCGCTCTTCGTCCTCTACACCGTCCTGGGCTGCCTGGTGGAGAGCCTGGGCATGATCGTGATCACCGTGCCACTGCTCTATCCGGTCCTGCTGCAGTATCACATCGATCCGGTCTGGTTCGGCATCATCCTCGTTCTGTTCATCGAGCTGGGACAGATTTCGCCGCCGATCGGCATCAACCTGTTCGTCATCCAAAGCATCTGGGCCGGCAAGCTTCAGGACATCGTGTTGGGTACGATCCCCTTCCACTTGCTGATGTTCGTGTTGCTGGTGATGCTGGTCTTCTGGCCGGAAATTGCGCTCTGGCTGCCGGCACATATGGGCAAGGGACCATGAGCACCGATCGCACTTCCTATCCGACGGGCCTCAAGACCACGCCGACGCGCCATCGCGCATTGCGCCGGCGCCTGGCCGAACCCGGCCTCGTCACCGCGCCGGGTTGCTACGACTGCATCACCGCGCGCCTGGTCGAGGTCTCGGGTTTCGACGCCGCCTACGTAACCGGATCGGGCGTTTCGATGAGTGCGCTCGGCGCGCCCGACATGGGGGCACTCAGCTTCGGCGAGATACTCGATCGCGTGCGCCGCATCTGCGATGCGGTGTCGATCCCGATCATCGCCGACGCCGACACCGGCTATGGCGGGCCGCTCAACGTGATCCGCACCATGCGCGAGTTCGAGCGAGCCGGCGTAAGTGCGGTCCAGCTCGAGGACCAGGAGTGGCCGAAGAAATGCGGCCACGAGCCCGGCCGCAAGGTCGCCTCCACGAACGAGATGGTCCAGCGCATCAGGGCCGCGGCCGATGCAAGGGTCGACCCGGACGTGCTGATCGTGGCGCGCACCGATGCGATCGCCCTGGAGGGATACGAGGCGGCGCTCGAACGCGCCGAGCGCTATCGCGAAGCCGGCGCCGACATACTTTTCGTCGAGGCGCCGCAGAGCGAAGCGCAGCTTGGCGAGGTGCCGAAGCGCCTCAAGGCGCCATGCCTGGCCAACATGGTCGAGGGCGGAAAGACGCCCATTCTGCCGCGCCAGCGGCTGCAGGACTTGGGTTTCAAGGTCGCGATCTATCCCAACTCGCTGACGCGGCTGTTCGCGCGGATCGGGCAGGACCTGCTGGGGTCTCTGAAGGAGACTGGCGGCACGGCAGCCTTCGCCAACCAGATGCTGGATCACAATCAGCTCTGGAGCCTGTTCGAGAACGAGCGGTGGCAGGCGCTGGAAAAGCGCTTCCAGAACTGACGGCAAGGATAGATGCGCCCGTTCGTGCTCGCCCTGCTTGCCGTCGTGTTGTCGGGCGCGGCCGGTTCGGCGCATGCGGACTATCCCGACAAGCCGGTGCGCCTGATCGTGCCGTATATCGCGGGCAGCGCGCCCGACGTGGTGGCGCGCCAGGCGGCGCAGCGGCTGACCACCGGGCTCGGCCAGCAGTTCGTGATCGAGAACAAGCCCGGAGCGGCCGGTAATATTGGCGCCGAAGTTGCGGCTCGCGCCGCGCCCGACGGCTACACCCTGTTGTTGCTGACCAGCAGCCACATCCAGAACAAGTTCCTCTATTCCAAGGTCAACTACGACGTGGCGCGCGACTTCGTGCCGGTCACCATTCTCACGCGCATTCCTTCCCTGATGGTGGTGCCGCCGTCGTCGCCGGCAAGGACGGTCGTCGAGTTCATCGAGCTGGCCCGGGCGAATCCGGGCAAACTGAACTACGGCTCCGGCGGCTTCGGAACGCTGGCCCACCTGTCGGCGGAAGCGTTTCGCTTCGCCACGGGCATCGACTACATCCACGTCCCGTACAAGGGTGCGCCCGATATCGTGCTGGCCCTGATGGCCAATCAGGTACAGGTCGGCTTTCCAACCATGCCCACGGCATTCCGCCCGGCCAGGCAGGGCAGCCTGCGCGCCCTCGCCGTGAGCAGTGCGCGGCGGACGTCGGCAATGCCCGATGTTCCGACACTGCTAGAGGCGATGCCCGACGGCTTCGACCTGGATGGCTGGCTGGCGCTGGCCGCACCGGCGGGCACGTCTCCGGAGATCGTCGCCAGGATCCATTCGATCCTGGCCGATGCGCTGAAGGATGCCTCGTTCAAGGAAGCGCTGGGTAGCGACGGTTCCGAGATCGTCATCAATACGCCCACGGATTTTGCCCAACAGCTTCGCTCCGAAACCACGAAGGGCGAGGCCTTGATCAAGCGCGTCGGCGTCAAGCTGGACTGATCAGCGGGGCCCTTTGCCGATATGGGCAATGGCCTCGATCTCGACCAGGATCTCGGGAGCTGCGAGCGCGCTCACCTCGACCAGGGTCGATGCCGGGAAATTGCCCTTGAAGAACTCGGCGCGCGCCTTCCAGACCTTGGTGTTGTTCTTGATGTTGGTCACGTAGATGGTGACCTTGACCACGTCGGCCATCAGGCCGCCCGCCGCTTCGACCATGCCCTTGATCTTGCCGAAGATCAGCTTGGCCTGCTCGTACTCGTCCATCTTCTTGAGCTGGTCCGGGTCGGCGCCGCGCGCAGTCATGCCCGAGACATAGGCGATGCCGTCGCATATCAGGCAGTTGGACCAGCGCTCCGGCGGTGGCTCGGGCACATGTGGTGATGTCACGCGGCGGATGGTCATGATGTTCCTCCCCAGTTTTCAGGCTTGTCGGTCTGTAGTTTCGTCGGTCTCCGGGTTCGTCAGTCTCCGGGTTTGGCGCCGGACGCCTTCACGGCGACGGTGGCCTTCTCCAGTTCCGTCTTCACGAACGAGGTATATTCCCCGGGCGTCATGGTGCTCGATTCCGCGCCGATGTCGGCCCAGCGCTTCACGACGGCGGGATCCTTCAGCACCAGCTGCATTTCTTTCGCCAGCCGGTCGACGATCGGCGCCGGCAGGTTGGCCGGGCCGGACAGGCCGAACCACGAGTAGGAGACGAGATCGGGATAGCCGGATTCCTTCATTGTCGGGACGTCCGGGAAGCTGGGATTGCGGTCGGCGCCGCTGACCGCGATCGCGCGGACCTTGCCGGCCTTTATGTGCGGCGCCGCCGACGGCAGCGAATCGAACATCGACGGCACGTTGCCGGCCATGACGTCCTGCATCGCCGGACCGGCGCCGCGATAGGGGATGTGCACCAGCTTGGTATTGCTCACCAGCGCCAGCATGGTGCCGAGGATATGGTTGCTCGAACCCGGGCCCGAAGTGGCGAAGGCGAGCTTGTCGGGATTGGCCTTTGCGTAGGCCACGTACTCCGCAAGTGTTTTGGCCGGGAAGTCCGGGCTGACGACCAGGACGCTGGGATTGAACGAGGCCAGCGTGATGTGCGTGAAGTCCTTCACCGGATCGTAGTCGAGATCGCCGTACAGCGGTGGCGCGATGGCGAACGACGAAATGTTGGAAACGAGCAGGGTATAGCCGTCCGGCGCAGCCTTCGCGACCTGCGACGTGCCGATGGTGGCGCCCTTGCCGGGCCGGTTCTCGACCACGATGTTCTGCCCCAGCCGCTGGCCGAGATATTCGGCGATGACGCGGCCGACCACGTCGGTCGATCCGCCGGGTGCATAGGGCACCACGAGTTTGATCGGCTTGTTGGGCCACGGCGCCTGGGCAGCCGCGGGGGCTGCCAGGGTTGCGAGCGATGCAGCGAGGAAACGACGACGGTGAAACATGCTGGGAGTATACTCCGCGCATGAGCCTTTTTGCCTCCCTGTTCGAGCCCCGCCGCATCGCCCTGATCGGCGCTTCGTCTGACGAAAAGCGCACGACGTCACGGCCGCAGCGCTTCCTCGCCAAGCACGGCTTCAGGGGCGAAGTGCTGCCGGTAAACCCGGGACGGGCCGAGATATTCGGCGTGAAGGCCTACAAGGACATCGACGCCATCCAGGGCGCGATCGACCATGCCTATATCCTGCTGAACGGCCAGCAGGCGGTCGATGCGCTCGCGGCCTGCGGCCGGCGTGGCGTGAAGGTGGCATCTATCCTGGCCGGCGGCTTCGCCGATGCCGGCGCCGCCGGCGCCTCCCTGCAGCAGGAGTTGGTGCGCGTCGTGCGCGAGACCGGCATCCGCCTGGTCGGCCCGAATTCGATCGGCACGGTGAGCAGCGATCCGCCGATGGCATTGACCGCCAACGCTGCCTTCGCGGTCGACAGGTTGCGCACCGGCAATTGGGGCCTGGTGAGCCAGAGCGGCAGCCTGATCGGCGCGCTGCTGTCGCGCGCCGACGCGCGCGGCATCGGCTTCTCGCGGCTGATCTCGGTGGGCAATGAGGTCGATCTCGCGGTCGGCGAGATCGCCGACCTGCTGGTCGACGATCCCAAGACGCGGGCCATCCTGCTGTTCATGGAGACCCTGCGCGATGGCGAGCGGCTGGCGCATGCCGCGCGCCGGGCGCATGCGGCGGGCAAGCCGGTGATCGCCTACAAGCTCGGCCGTTCCGAGATCGGCCAGGAGCTCGCCAAGTCGCACACCGGTGCGATCGCGGGTAGCGACGCCACTTTCGACGCCTTCTGCCGCCGCCATGGCATCGCGCGCGTGTCGATGTTCGAATCCCTGATCGACGTGCCGGCGCTGCTGATCGATCGCCCGCCCGCGAAGGGAAGGCGCGTCGCGGTTGCCACGACGACCGGTGGTGGGGCCGCCATGGTGGTCGACAATATGGCGATGGCCGGTCTAGAGATCGCCGGTCCGCCGCAGGCGCTGGTCGAGTGGCTGAAGCCGCTCGGCATCGCGGCGGGCGAGGGCAAGCTGGTCGATCTCACGCTGGCCGGCGCCAAACCCGAGATCGTGTCGGGCACAATCGAGCGGCTGCTGGCCGATCCCGCCAACGATGCAGCGATCTTCGTCGTCGGCTCCTCGGCGCAGTTCAACCCCGAGCTGGCGGTCGAGCCGCTGGTGAAGTTCGCGCGCCCCGACAAGCCTTTTGCCGTCGCGCTGACGCCGGCGGCCGAGAAGTCGCTGGCGCTGCTGACGGCGGCCGGCGTGCCGGCCTTTCGTCATCCCGAATCCTGCGCCGAGGCGATGGCGCTCTGCCTGTTGCGGACCGCGCCGCAAGCCGAAGTGAAGCTGCCGGAGCCGTCACGCGCCGCCACCGATGCCTTCCTGGCCGGCAAGGTCTCGGGCTTCGACGAGCGCCGGGCTGCCGACTTCTTCGGTGCGCTGGGTGTTCCGGTCGCGAAGTCGCTTGCCATTCCGGATGCCAAGCGGGTCGTCGCCGCGGTCAACGAGATCGGTGGACCGGTGGCGCTGAAAATCCTCTCGCCCGACATCGCACACAAGACTGAAGCCGGCGGCGTGGCGCTGGGCCTCGCCGACGGCCAGCTCGCGGCCATGGCGGCACGCGAGATCGAGAAGCGCGTGAAGGCACACTCGCCCGGCGCCAGGCTCGAAGGATTTCTGGTGCAGAAAATGGAGCGCGGCCTCGCCGAAGTGATCCTGGGATTCCGCCGCGACCCGCTGGTCGGCCCGACGATCACGGTCGGATTGGGGGGCGTACTCGCCGAAATCTACAAGGATGCCGCGACGCGCATCGCGCCGGTCGGCGAAGCCGAGGCGCAGCAGATGATCGACGAGGTCAAGGGACTCGCGGTGATTCGCGGCTATCGCAATCTTCCCCGTGGCGACATTGCGGCGCTTGCCCGCGCCATCGCCCAATTCTCGACACTGGCGCATGAGACATTTGCCGACGTCACCGAAGCGGAGATCAATCCGTTGCTGGTGAAGAAAGACGCCGAAGGCGTCGTCGCGGTGGACGGCCTGGTCGTTCTCGCGAAGCCCTAACAGGACAGCGGAGAACTTCCATGACTCGGGCTCTGGAATCCGTCTGCGACCTGCGGACGGCACTGGCCCGCGGCGAGAGCCTGCCGGCGCGCTGGTACACCGATCCGGAGATCGCGCGGCTGGAGATCGAGCGCCTGTTCCGCAGATCGTGGAACTATGTCGGGCCGCTCGGCGAACTTGGCAATGCCGGCGACTACATCTCCACCTATGTGGGCGGTATCCCCGTTGTCGTGGTGCGCAGCGGCAAGGGCCTGTCGGCTCTTGTCAATGTCTGTCGCCATCGTCGACACGAAGTGATGAAGGGCCGCGGCAATGCGCGGGTGCTGCGCTGCGGCTATCACGCCTGGACCTACGATCTCGAAGGCTGCCTGAAGGCGGCGCCGCGTACGGCGCAGGAGCCGGGCTTCCGCATGGATCACTATCCGCTGCTCAGGCTCAGGGTCGAGATCTTGGGGCCGTGGGTGTTCGTCAATGCCGATGAGACCGCGCCTGCGCTCGAGTCGCAATTCGGCGCGTTGCCGAAGACGATCCGCGACGCCGGCATCGACCTCGACTCGCTGCAGCTCCATTCGCGGGTCGAGTGGGAGTCCGACGCCAACTGGAAGACCATGCTGGAGAACTATCTCGAGTGCTACCACTGCCCGGTGGCGCATCCGGGTTTCAGCGCGGCGATCGACGTGCGGCCCGGAAGCTACAGGGCCGAAGCGCACGGCCTGCTGCTGAGTCAGATCGGTCACGTCCGGCCGGAGATCGCTGCGGTGAAGGACGGCGTGAAGCTCTACGATGCCAGGGGTAGGGTCACGCAGGCGCAGTACCATTTGTTGTTCCCGAACATGACCATCAACATCAACCCGGGCTTCCCCAATCTGTCGATCGACACCTGGCGGTCGGACGGACCGCTGCGCACCGTGGGCATGACCGAGCAGTATTTCGCGCCGGGCGTGGACCCCGGGTTCGCTGCCGAGTTGATCGAGTTCAACCGCCAGGTCGGTGAGGAGGACGACGTGCTGACCAGTTCGGTGCAGCGCGGCCTGAACGCCGGCATTCCCGAGCGCGGGCGCCTTCTGACCGAGGCCGAAAAACTGGTCGGCGAGTTCCAGCGGCTGGTGGCGAAGGCGGTCGCGGACTAGGCGGCACCATCGAAGCGGATCCGGGCTGCGTCGAAGAGCTGCCGGAAGTCGTCGAGGACGAAATAGGTATTTTGCAGCCTGTCGATTTCGTACGGCCGGCGCATCACGGTGATGGCCTCGAAGGGCAGCCGCTGGACGTCGGGGCTGTCGATCGCGTGCATGACTTCCGAGGCCGAGGAGAGAATGCCGGCGCCGTAGATCTTCAGCCCTTCGGGTGTCCGGATCAGGCCGAACTCGACCGTGTACCAGTAGAGCCGGGCGAGCAGGTCGATGTTTGGACCAGCTTCGACGCCGCGCCGGCCATAGAGTTGCATGTAGTCGGCGAACACGGGGCTGGAGAGCAGCGGCACGTGACCGAAGAAATCGTGGAACAGGTCGGGCTCGACCAGATAGTCGAGTTCCGAGCGCTTGCGGATCCACACCGTCACCGGAAAGCGGCGATGCGCGAGGTGGTCGTAAAATACCGCATCGGGAATGAGACCCGGCACGCCCACGACCTGCCACCCGGTGAGCTTCATCAGCTTCTTGTTCACAGTGGCGAAGTCGGGGATGCCGTCGCCGATGCCCAGCCTACGCAGGCCGTCGACGAACTCCGCGCAGGCAAAGCGCTCGGCGAGCCTGGTCTGGCGCCGCGCGAGCAGGCGCCACACCGCCTGGTCCTCGTCGCTGTAGTGAGCGGGCTGCTGCGGCACGGTCCAGTCGGGCGCCATGGCCGTGTAGTCGCCGCGCACGCTCGACGGAAGAATGAAGCTGTCCATTTCTAGAATATGGGGTCTGGGGCCGTAGGGATTCCCCGCGAAGTGGCCCGGCAAATGCCATCGAATTAGGGATATTCTCTATAAAAGTCGCATCATGTGATATAAACGACCATGATCGAGTTGGATGACATCGACAAACGTATCGTCGCTGCCCTGCAGGCCGACGGCCGCCTCGCCATGGTCGATCTCGCCGACAAGGTCGGCCTGTCGCCCACACCCTGTCAGCGCCGCGTGAAGCGCCTGGAGGATGAGGGCGTGATCGACCGCTATGCCGCGCTTGTCTCGCCGCCCAGCCTGGGGCTCGCGCTGCAGGCGCTGGTGCAGGTGACGCTCGACGATCATTCCGAGACGACGGTCGAGGCCTTCGAGGCGTCGATCCGGGCACGCCCAGAAGTCGTGGCCTGCTATGCCGTGACCGGCGACATGGATTTCCTGATTCACGTCCTGGCGCCCGATCTGGCGAGCTTCAGCGAGTTCGCCATGAAGGCGCTGCTGCGCATGCCGGGCGTTCGCGGAACACGCTCGTCCTTCATCATGCAGGCGGTGAAGAGCGACCTCGCCTGGGCGCCCCAAGCTCCGGCAACCAGGCCTCAGGCGCCGGCGAGCGCGCGCAGATAGACCTCGCGGTCGATGTTGCCGCCGCTCAGGATCAGGCCGACGCACTTGCCCGCCATCCGGTCACGCTCCTGCAGCAGCGCGGCGAGCGATGCGGCGCCCGCGCCTTCGGCGAGCTGGTGCGTGTCCTCGTAGTAGGCGCGCATCGCGGCCGTCACTTCGGCGTCGCTCACCTGCACGATGCGATCGGCACCCTTCAGGATCACATCCAGTGCCTCGGCGTCTGGGCCGCGCACGGCCATGCCGTCGGCCATGGTGTTGGCGCTGTTGGTCGCGATGACCTTCCTGGCCGCGAAGGAGAGTGCGTAGGCCGGCGCCTCGGTCGAGACCACGCCCACCACTTTGGTCGAAAGCCCCAGCGCGTCGCGCACCGCAATCACCCCGCAGATGCCCGAGCCCAGGCCGATCGGCACGTAGATCGTGTCGAGCGGCGGCGCAGCGCGCATCAATTCGAGCGCGTAGCTTGCCACGCCCGCCACCAGATCGCGATGAAACGACGGCACCATGGTGAGGCCGCGCTCGCTGGCGAGCCTTTGGGCGGTTTCCCGGGCGGCGTCGAAATCATGACCGGCTTCGATCAGCTCGGCGCCGAAGGCGCGCATGGCAGCGTTCTTCTCGCGGGAATTGCTTTGCGGCACCACGATGGTGGCGGCGATGCCTGTGCGTCGCGCGGCAAGCGCGATGCTCTGGCCGTGATTGCCCCGGGTCGCGCTGATGACGCCTTTCGTCCCGGCTGCCCGCTGCTTGAGACGTTCGAGATAGACCAGCCCGCCGCGCACCTTGAAGGCGCCGATCGGGGTGTGATTTTCGTGTTTGACCCAGACCTCGCAGCCGGTGTGCGCGGCGAGCAGCGGCCAGGCATGCTGCGGCGTCGGCAGCATGGCGCCATGCACGATTGCTGCGGCCTTTTCGATCTCCGGGAGCGACAACATCGCGGCACTTTGGTCTAAGATGCCGTCGGTTCCAACCGGAGTACGCAATGCCCGTTCTGCCGCGTTCGCTCGAGATCCAGGGCGAGATATCCGCCATTCGACGCGATATCCACGCCCATCCCGAGCTTGCCTACCAGGAGAACCGCACCTCCGACATCGTCGCGTCCAAGCTGCAGGAATGGGGCCTCGAAGTGACCCGGGGCCTCGGCAAGACCGGCCTGGTTGGCACCTTGCGCAAGGGCAATTCCGTCAAGTCGATCGGGCTGCGCGCCGACATGGACGCGCTGCCGATGGACGAAACGAACGACTTCGCGCACCGCTCGCAAAACCAGGGCCGCATGCATGCCTGCGGCCATGACGGCCACACCGCGATGCTGCTGGGCGCGGCCAAGCTGCTGGCCGAGAAGAAGGACTTCGAGGGTGCCGTCCATTTCATCTTCCAGCCGGCGGAAGAGGGCGGCGGCGGCGGCAAGGCGATGATCTACGACGGTCTGTTCGAGAAGTTTCCCTGTGATGCGGTGTTCGCGATCCACAACAAGCCCGGTTTGCCGCTCGGCACGATCGCCACGCGGCCCGGCCCGCTGCTCGCCGCCGCCGATCGCTGGGACCTGCGCATCACCGGCAAGGGCGGCCACGCCGCACACCCGCATCTGTCGAACGACCCGCTGATCGTGGCGTCGAACCTGGTGCTGTCGCTGCAGACCATTGTGGCGCGCAACCTCGATCCGTTCTCCAATGCCGTGGTCACGGTGGGCTTCATCAAGGGCGGCTCGGCCTACAACGTCATTCCGACCGAGGCCCATGTCGGCGGCACCACCCGCACGACCAGGCCCGCGGAGCGCGAACTGATCCAGCGCCGCATCAAGGAGATCTGCGACGGCGCTGCCCAGATGTTCGGCGTCAACATCGAGGTCGAGCACCGGCCAGGCTATCCTCCCACCGTCAACAACGCCGAGCGCGCGGCCTTCGCCATCGACGTGGCCACCGGTATCTGCGGCGCCAACGGCGTGCGCGACAACATCCAGGCCAGCATGGGCGCGGAGGATTTCTCCTACATGCTGGAGCGCGTGCCGGGCGCCATGGTGTGGCTGGGCAATGGCGGCGAGGACGGCAATGGCGTGGGCCTGCACAACTCGCGCTACGACTTCAACGACATGGCGATTCCGTTCGGCGTGAGCTTCTTCGTACGCACCGTCGAACGCTTTCTGGGCGACCAGAAGACCGCCTGAGATACCGACGCCGGCTGACATGGAATTCTTCCGCGTCTACGGCCGCGTGATCGGGCTGCTCCGCGACGAGCGTGGCCTGGCGATCATGCTGGCGCTGGCCAACATCGCCGTCGCCGCGCTGCAGTTTTACGAGCCGGTGCTGTTCGGCAAGGTCGTCGATCTGCTGTCGGGTGCGCAGGGCCGGTCGACGGAAGCGCTGTGGCACGACGCTGTCCAGCTCCTGATCCTGTGGGCGGCAGTCGGCATCGGCGGCATCGTCGCCAACATCGTGGTCTCGCTGCAGGCCGATCGCATGGCGCACCGGCGGCGGCTCGGTGCCATGGCCCGCTACTTCGAGCACGTGCTGGTGCTGCCCTTCGCCTTCCACAACGCCCAGCATTCGGGCCGCCTGCTGAAGATCATGCTGACCGGCGTCGACCACCTGTTCGGCATCTGGTTGAGTTTCTTCCGCGAGAACCTTGCCACATTCGTCGCGCTGTTCGTCATGCTGCCGCTCAGCCTGTTCATGAACTGGCGGCTCGGCCTGCTGCTGATCGTGCTGATCGTGTTCTTCGCCGTGGCCAATGCCTGGGTGGTCGGCAAGACCGACCGCCTGCAGGCCGAAGTCGAGGAATATCACAGCCAGCTGGCCGGCCGTGCCGGCGACGCGCTGGGCAACATCCACCTGATCCAGAGCTTCGTGCGGCTGTCGGCCGAAGCGGGCGAGATCCATGGCATCATCCGCCGCACGCTCGCGGCGCAATATCCGGTGCTGAACTGGTGGGCATTGCTCTCGGTGCTGACCCGCGCCGCCTCGACCCTGACGGTGATCCTGATCTTCGTGCTCGGCACGTGGCTCTACACGCGCGGTGAGGCGACGGTCGGCCAGATCGTGAGCTTCATGGGCTTTGCCACGATGCTGATCGGCCGTATGGACCAGGCCTCGGGCTTCGTCAGCCGGGTCTTTTTCCAGATGCCCGCGCTGGCCGATTTCTTCCGCGTCCTCGACACCGAGTCGACCGTGCCGGACCGGCCCGACGCGCGGGAGGTCGGCCGCGTCCGCGGCGACGTCGAGTTCGATGACGTGAATTTCACCTACGACGGCAAGCGCCCCGCGCTGCAGCATTTCAGTCTGAAGGTTCCTGCCGGCAAGACGGTGGCGCTGGT
>CAYZQZ010000053.1:0-14640 GCA_964480235.1 uncultured Reyranella sp.
CTCGCGATGGGCTTCCTCGCGCGCGGTGCGGGCCTCCTCAGCGCGCTCGTCCTCGCCAACTCTTTCCTGTTCCAGCTTGATGCGCTGGCTGTCGAGATCGGCGATCGCGGTCTCGGCATCGCCCTTGCGGCCCTGCTCGCGCGCCAAATCCTGTTCGGTCTGTGCCAGACGGGTCTCGGCGTCGCGCTGGGCGGCGGCGACGCGCTCGGCCTCGGCCGACAGCGCATCGTGCGCCACGCGCAGGCGCTGCAGGGCGGCCGCGGCGACCGCCTCGTCGTTGCGCAGCGGCGGCAGCGCGGTCGAGGCCTCGGCCTGCGCCGTGGTGGCGAGCGTCACCAGGCGGGTGAGGTCGGTGACCTGTGCCTCGGCTTCGCGCAGACGCTCGCCTGCTTCGGCCAGTTCCTTCTCGGCGGCGGCGAGCTTCAGCGCCAGTACGGCGGCTTCGGCGCGACGGATGTGATCCGACAGGTTGCGGTAGCGGCTGGCCTGGCGGGCCTGGCGCTTCAGACCCTTGTGCTGCTCCTCGAGCGCGATCAGCACGTCCTGCACGCGGGCGAGGTTCGCCTCGGCGGCGCGCAGCCGCAGCTCGGCCTCGTGGCGGCGGGCGTAGAGACCGGTGATGCCGGCGGCCTCGTCGATGATGGTGCGGCGGTCGGCCGGCTTGGCGTTGATCAGGGCGCCGATGCGGCCCTGGCTGACCAGGGCGGTCGAGCGCGAGCCGGTCGCGGCGTCGGCAAACAGGGTCTGCACGTCGCGGGCGCGAATGTCGCGGCCGTTGACCGAATAGGCCGAGCCCTGGCCGCGCTCGATGCGGCGCACCACGTCGAGCGTGTCGGCATCGTTCACCATGGCGGGCGCGGTGCGCGACCTGTTGTCCAGAGAGAGCATGACCTCGGCGATGTTGCGCGCGGGCCGCGTGCCGGCGCCGGCGAAGATCACGTCTTCCATCTCAGAGCCGCGCATCTGCTTGGCCGAGGTCTCGCCCATCACCCACTTGAGCGCCTCGACCAGGTTCGACTTGCCGCAGCCGTTGGGGCCCACGATGCCGGTCATACCGGCCTCGATCACGAGTTCCGTCGGGTCGACGAAGGACTTGAAGCCGGAGAGCCGGAGCTTGTCGAATTGGACCATTTACACCACGCCTGTCTTGTTACGCGTTGTCTTGTGATTGAGCCCGCCGGTCATTTGGCGAGCTTGGTGAAGAGGGCATCGAATTCGTCGGCCGAGCGGCCGCCCTTGAACATCTCGCCGTTGACGAAGATGGTCGGCGTCGAATTGACTCCGAGCGCCTCGCCGCCGCGATAGTCGGCGACCACGGCGTCGGCGATCGCGGTATTGGCAAGGCACGCCTTGACCTCGTTGTCGCCCATGCCGGCGATGCGCAGCCCCTTGGCGAGTTCGGCGATGGGGTCGCTGCCGGTGATCCATTGCGGCTGGGTGCGGAAGATCATGTCGATGACCGGAAAATAGCGGTCCTTGCTCGTGCACTCGGCGAGCTGGGCGGCCTTGGCCGCGGCCTGGTCGAGCGGGAAGTCGCGGTACACCAGCTTGACCTTGCCGGTGTCGATCCACTTCTTCTTGATCTCGGGCAGGATCTGGGTGTGGAAGGCCGCGCAATGCGGGCAGGTGAACGAGGCGTACTCGATCATCAGGATCGGCGCGTTGGCATCGCCCATCACGTGATCGGTCGGCTGGACGGCGAGCAGGGCTTTCTTGTCCGGAGCCGACTGGACAGCCACCGGGGCAGGCGCGGGACCGGACGGCCGGGCGCCGAACCAGACGGCAAGCGCTATCGCTGCCACCGCCACGGCACCGCCGGCGACGATCAAGATATTCCTCATTCCGCCTTCCTCTCCACTACATCTTGGGAATTCAGCCTGTGGGGAGTCAAACGATTACCGGCCCACCTGGCGCAAAATTGCGGCTATGCCGGCAGCCCCGTCGGCCGGCATGCCGTAGAACTGCTCGTTGATGAACAGGTTGGGCGTGCCCGAAACACCGAGTTTCTGGCCGGATTGAACGTCGATCAGGACCTTTTCCAGCAGCTTGTCGTCGGACATGAACGCGACCGCCCGCTCCGGCGAGATGCCCAGTCCGACCAGGGACTTGGCCAGTTCGGCCGTAGGATCGGCCGCGGTCAGCCAGTCGATCTGGCTCTTGAAGATTGTGTCGACGGCCTCGAAGAATTTCGGCCCCGCCCCTTCGGCCATCAGGGCCGCGCGGGTCGCGACCTGGTCGGACGGGAAGTGCCGCATCACCAGCCGGGCCTTGCCGCTGTCTACCCATTCCCCGATCACCACCGGCATCACCGCGGCATTGAAGTTGGCGCAGTGCGGACAGGTAAACGAGAAATAATCGATGATGATGTTGGGCGCATCGGGGCGGCCCAGCACGTGATCCGACGGCAGCACGCCCAGCAACCTGTCGGCGCCGGCCGGCTGCGCGCGCGGGCGCTCGGCGAACGGCAGCAGGCCCAGTCCAAGCCCCCCGAGCAGCACCGCCCGCCGTGACGCGGCAATGCGCGCGCCGAGCCGCGCCAGAACCTGGCGCAGCTCCGGATCCTTGACGCCGGCGACCTGGCTCGCGACCCGACGCTCGGTCTCGGCCGAGGGCTTGGGCAACGTGGGCCTGAGCGGCGGCGCCGAAATCGTGCCCTGCACCAGGCGAAGGTCGTCGATCAGGCGGTACCCGGCATAGGCGTTGACCCGCTCCACCAGCTGACCCGCCATGTGCTGGACTTCCAGGGCGGACGCGCCGGAGACCCGGAGCCTCAGCAGCTTGCCGCCGTCCTTCGTGGTGCCGCGCGCGCCGCGGCCGGCGATCAGCGCCTCGGGCCGGGTCCGGCGGGCAAGATCGTCGCCGACGATGGCGATCCAGTCGGCTTGCAGGCGCGCGATCGAGGTGCCGCGTCCCTTGGCCAGCGACGAGGTCAGTCGCTGCGCCAATCCGCCGACGTTGCGAAAGCCACCTGCACGCATGACGTCATGGTAAGACACGCTCCCTTACATGGCCATGACCCCGCAGCCCGAGCACGCTTCACGATTGCTTGCCTGGTACGACCGGCACCGTCGCACCCTGCCGTGGCGCGCTCCGGCGGGCGCGCGGACCGAGCCCTACCTCGTGTGGCTGTCGGAGATCATGCTGCAGCAGACCACGGTGGCGACGGTCGGCGATTACTTCCGGAAATTCGTCGAACGCTGGCCCACGGTGGAGGCCCTGGCCGCGGCACCGCTCGACGAGGTCCTGTCGGCCTGGGCGGGGCTCGGCTACTACGCCCGCGCGCGCAACCTGCATGCCTGCGCCAGGACCGTGGCGGAGCAGCATGCCGGACTCTTCCCCGAAACAGAGGATGGTTTGCGCGCGCTGCCCGGCGTCGGGCCTTACACGTCGGCCGCCATCCGCGCCATCGCCTTCGACCAGCCGGCCTCGGCGGTCGACGGCAATGTCGAGCGGGTGATCTCGAGGCTGTTCGCCCTCCGGACGCCGCTGCCCGACGCCAAGCCCGAGATACGGGCGCGCGCGGCCTCGCTGGTGCCGCAGCGCCGCGCCGGCGACTACGCCCAGGCGATGATGGACCTCGGCGCCACGGTGTGCACGCCGCGCAACCCGCGTTGCGTCATCTGTCCGCTGATGAAGGACTGCACGGCCCGCGCCCTGGGCATCGCCGAGGAGTTGCCCGCCCGCGCGCCCAAGGCCGAGAAGCCGACCCGGCGCGGGCTCGCCTTCGTGCTCGCCAACCGCGACGGCGCGATCCTGCTGCGCAAGCGGCCGGCCAAGGGGTTGCTCGGCGGCATGGACGAGGTCCCGTCAAGTCCGTGGCGCGAAGGCAAGCTGGTGATCGCCGACGCACTCGGCGAAGCGCCGGTGCCGGCGCGATGGAAGGTGCTCGAGGGCGGCGTGCGTCACACCTTTACGCACTTCCATCTCGAGCTCGCGGTGGCGCGCGCGACGGCGACGACATCGCGCCTCTCCAGGCTCGCGCCGGGCAGCGCCTGGGTCGAGCTCGACAAACTGGATGAACGCGCGCTGCCGACCGTCATGCGCAAGGTGATCGCGCACGCGGTGAAAGACTGAAGCGCTAAAGCCCCGCCCTCACCTGCTGGCGGAGATGGTCGATCGGCAATTTGACGCCGTTGGGGCCATCGACGTGCCAGAACGTCCAGCCGTTGCAGGCCGGCGCGCCCTGTACCGCAGCACCCACCTGGTGGATCGAGCCACGATGCTCGCCCAGCGCATTCGACGAGGAGAGCGACCCGTCGGCCCGCACCCGCGCATGCAGCCGTCCCGTCGGATCGCTCAGCACCGTGCCGGGCTGCAGCAGCCCCGCCTCGATCAGCACGCCGAACGGCACCCGCGGTTCGGCGCGCTTGCTCGGCTTGGGCGCCACGTCCTCGGCCGTCAGCGGCTCGATCTCGGCGATGCGTCGGCGCGCGAGCGCCGCATAGGTCTGGTCGCGCTCGAGCCCGATGAAGTGCCGGCCGAGCCGCCGCGCCACCGCGCCCGTTGTGCCGGTGCCGAAGAACGGATCGAGGATCGTGTCACCCGGATTGGACGCCGCCATGATGCAACGGAACAGCAGCGATTCGGGTTTCTGTGTCGGATGCGCCTTCTTGCCGTCCTCGCCCTTCAGCCGCTCGCCGCCGGTGCAGAGCGGCAACAGCCAGTCCGAGCGCATCTGGATGCCCTCGTTCAGTTCCTTCATCGAATCGTAGTTGAACGTGTAGCGCTTGGCCTTGCGGTCGCGCGCCGCCCAGATCAGCGTCTCGTGCGCGTTGGTGAAGCGCTTGCCCTTGAAGTTCGGCATCGGGTTGGACTTGCGCCACACGATGTCGTTCAGGAGCCAGTAGCCCTCGTCCTGCAGCGCCGTGCCGATGCGGAAGATGTTGTGGTAGCTGCCGATCACCCAGAGCGTGCCCTCGGGCTTCAGCGCGCGACGTGCGGCCCGGAGCCAGGCACGAGTGAAGGAATCGTACTGGGCGAAGCCGGTGTCCTGCGCGTTCGCCGGATCGGCGAACTTGTCCCAGTCGTCGTCGACGGCGTCGACCCGGCTGTTGTCGGGCCGCAGCAGCTCGCCCCCCAGCAGCAGATTGTAGGGCGGGTCGGCGAACACCATGTCGACCGACGCCTCCGGCAGCGCCCGCATCAGTTCGATGCAGTCGCCCACCAGCACCTTGTCTCGATTGTCCACGGCCATCGGCGGAAGATGAGTCATCCACCGAGTCCCGGTCAAGAAATTACAATTGATTCAATTGTTTGCGCGATCGATCCACAACATCGAGTCGCCCGGCGTCCATCGCCCACAAACCCTAGAGGCGGCTCGCGCACTGCTGGAAGGCGTCGCTGACCGCGCTGCTGCCCGACAGCGACATCTTCCAGTCGGCGAAGTTGGCATCGGGGAACTGCACCACGAGCTGCCCGCTCATGCGGAACTCGCGCATGAAGTTGGCGACCTCGGCCTGGCTGACGTTGAATTCCAGTCCGGGATCGCCGTCGTCGAAGCGCATGCCGGTGCCGGGCGCGTTCCAGGGCGCATTCGAATCGAAGATCATGCGCACCTGCTTCTTCTCGCCCTTGTCGAGCTTCCACTGCGAGGTACCGACCTGGATGGTGACGATGTCGTCGCCGGCGATGCGCTTGATGCCGAAATAGCGCGTGTTGACCTCGGCCGACATGCCGCAGATCGGCTTGCCCGTGCTGGTCGTGCCGCCGAACGCTTCCCAGATTCCGGAACGCGCGATGGTCTTGGTCTCGGCCGAGGCCGGGGACGCGGCCAGCAGCGCCACCAGCAGGCCGCACGCCGCCACCTTGAACATCCCTGGCCCGTTCATACGACTCCCCCAAATGTCGAGTGCAGAGGAAGTCTCGCCGGAATTCCGACCGGCGACAACCGCGCCGGCGGTCAGACCGCGAATTGCTGGGCGATCGCGGCCTTCACCGGGGCGCGCTCGGACATGCGCCGGCGATGATCCATCACCTTGGGGATGCGTGCGGGATCGACCCCGTCCTGTTCCAGCCACTGCGCCAGGGTGAAGAGATAAGGATCGCAGATCGTGTAGCGCTCTCCCATCACCCACGGCCCCTTCAGCATGTCGCGCTCGATCAGCTCGTAGTTGGCGCTCACCGAGACCGGCACATGGCGCTGCATGGCGGCGATCGCCTGGGCGTCGCCGGCGTCGACCCAGCGCGGCCCGCGCATGCGATGGGAATGGTTGATGTGCAGGCCGGAGCAGAAATAGGAATTGATCGCCTGGACCTGCGCAAAGGCGAACGGATCGTCCATCAGCGCGAGTTCGGGCCGGCGGAACTGCTGCGCGACATAGACCAGCATGGCCGGCGTCTCGGTCAGGATGCCGCGCTCGGTGACCAGCGCCGGCACGCGCGCCTTGGGGTTGATCTTCAGGTACTCGGCCGAGCGCTGCTCGGTCTTGCCGAAATCGACCCGCACGGTGGCGTAGGTCGCGCCGACTTCCTCGAGCAGGATGTGGGTGGCGAGCGAGATCGTGTCGCGGGCGTAATAGAGCGTGAGCATGCGCTTAACCTAGCCGGTTGAGTGGCGCGAAGCTCATACGGTGATGGGGGGTCGGCCCAAGTTGTTCGAGGGCTCGCAGATGCCCGGCGCTGCCGTAGCCGCGGTTGCTCTCCCATCCGTAGCCGGGAAATTCCGTGGCGAGTCGCGCCATCTGCCTGTCGCGCGTGACCTTCGCCAGGATCGACGCGGCGGCAATCGAATACGACACCGCGTCGCCGCCGACGATGCATTCGCCGGCACAGCCGAGATCGGGCGGCACCCTGTTGCCGTCGACCAGCACCTTGTCAGGCCGCTCGGCCAGCGCCGCGAGCGCACGGCGCATGGCGAGGAAGGTCGCCTGCAGAATGTTGATGCGATCGATCTCGGCCACGCTCGCCTCGGCGATCGCGTGGCGAACGCATCCCGAGGCGATCATCGCCTCGTAGGCCGCCTCGCGACGCGCTTCGCTCAGCTTCTTGGAATCGTCGATCAGCTTCAGCAGCGATTTCGGCGCCCGCGCACGGTCGACGATCGCCGCGGCGGCGACCACCGGCCCGGCGAGCGGCCCGCGTCCCACCTCGTCGATGCCGGCGACGATGCCGGAAATTCGTGTCTCGAAGTCGAAGCTCGGCATATCCCCCGGCGATGCGCGTAGAGTGCGGCGATGTCCCAAGGGTCATCGACCGTCGCCCAAATCATCGCTCAGGACCCTGTGGGTATGGAACAGCTGCGTGCCGCGCGCCGGCTCGCCCTGCCCGACTGGTGTATCGCCGCGGGCTTCGTGCGCAACCGGGTGTGGGACCATCTGCACGGCATCGTGCCGCCGCGCGCACCGGCCGACATCGACGTGCTCTATTACGATGCCCTCGACCTCACGAAGGAGCGCGAAGCCGAGTACGAACGCCGCCTCGGCGAGCTGCTGCCCGGCCTGCCCTGGCAGGTGCGCAACCAAGCCCGCATGCATGTCTGGAAGGGCCTGCCGCAGCACAAGAACACGTCGGATTCGATGGTCTACTGGCTGGAGACCGCGACCTCGGTGGGCGTGCGCCTGGAAGAGGACGACTCGCTCACCATACTGGCGCCGCTCGGCACCGACGATCTGCTGGGCCTGGTCTGCCGGCCGACCGAGTTCGGCCGCACGCGCCGCCAGGAATACGACGCCCGCATCGCCGAGAAACGCTGGGCCGAGCTGTGGCCGAAGGTGCAGTTCCTCGACTAACTCTTGGCACTAGCTTTTGGCCAGGGCCGCGAGCGTCTGCTGCACCCGCAGGAAGGCCGCGCGCTCGACGTGCGGTTTCACGTAGGCCTCGAAGACCGGCCGCTTCTCGATGACGTTGAACATCATGCCGAAATTCAGGAACGAGGCGAGGTAGAGGTCGGCGGCGGTGAAGTGATCGGCCGCGATGAATTTCCGGCCCGCGACCGCCTTCTCGACCGTGTCGACGGTGCGCTGGTAGGAGCCATAGCCGAAGCGCGGCTGCATCTCGGGCGCGGGCTCCCAGCCCACCGACTTGTTGCTCATCGCCGCCTCGCAGGGCCCGGCGACGAAATACATCCAGCGGTAATAGGCACCGCGCTTGCCGACCGGGGGCGCGAGCTTCGACTCGGGGAACAGATCGGCGAGATAGGACAGGATCGCGCCGGTCTCGGTCACCACCGCGTCGCCATGGCGGATCGCCGGAACCTTGCCCATCGGGTTGACGGACAGATAGTCGGCCGACTTCATCGGCAGCCCATAGGCCACGACCTCGAGCCGGTAGGGACAGCCGATCTCCTCCAGCATCCAGTGGGTCATCGCACCGCGCGACTGCGGGTTGGTGAAGAAGATGATCTCGTCGGCCATGGGATGCTCCCGTTTCAGAGAAGCCGCATCTGGCGGCTGTCGCGCTTGGCATCCACCAGGGCGGTGCGCGCCGACTCAGGGACAGCAAAGCGCATCGTATCGAGCCGATAGCGGATCCTGTTCAGGCCGAGGCGCTTCACCGCGGCCGAGAAGCGCGCGCCGAGCAGTTGCGCGATCGGCCCCTTGCCCTTCATGCGCAGCCCGAACTCGGCCTGGTAGAGCGCGCCGCCGCGCAGTTGCCGCACCAGCGACAGCACCTTCTCGGCGCGGTCGGGCCGGTTGGCGCGCAGCCATTCGTCGAACAGGTCCTTGATCTCGAGCGGCAGGCGCAGGACCGTGAAGCCTGCGCGCGTCGCACCGGCCTCGGTGGCGGCCTCGAGGATCGCCTCCATCTCGTGATCGTTGAGCCCGGGGATCATCGGCGCGGTCATCACGCCGGTCGGAATGCCGGCCGCCGACAGCGCGCGGATCGCCTCGAGCCTCCGATGCGGCGCCGATGCGCGCGGTTCCATGTCGCGCGCCAGCGTCTTGTCGAGCGTCGTCACCGACAGGAAAACCTCGGCGAGATTGCGCCTGGCCATGTCGCCGAGGATGTCGATGTCGCGCGTGATCAGGTGGTTCTTGGTGACGATGCCGACCGGATTGTTGAAATCGCTCAGCACCTTCAGGATCGAGCGCGTGATCTTGAGGTCGCGCTCGACTGGCTGGTAGGGATCGGTGTTGGTGCCCATCGCCACCACGTCGCAGCGGTATTTCGGCGAGGCGAGTTCCGCCACCAGCAGCTTGGCGGCTTCGGGCTTGAACAGAATCCTGGTCTCGAAATCGAGGCCGGGCGACAGGCCGAGATAGGCGTGGGTCGGGCGCGCGAAGCAGTAGATGCAGCCGTGCTCGCAGCCGCGATAGGGATTGATCGAGCGGTCGAACGGCACGTCGGGCGAGGTGTTGCGCGCGAGGATGGTGCGCGTGGCGTCCCTGGTCAGTGTCGTGCGCAACGGCGGCAACTCGTCGTCGACGTCCCAACCGTCGGTCGTGCGAATCTTCTTCTCGTCGTCGAAGCGGCTCGACGCATTGGACAGCGCGCCCCGGCCGTTATGCTGCGGCAGCGGCACCTCGTCGTCGGGATAGAGCGGCTCGCCGTCCTTTTTCATGACACCGCGACTCTTAGAACAAATCAGGAACGAGTCAAGCCACTGCCCCTAGTAGTAGAAGGTGCACATGACCACCGTCACCTTGCGTCCCGCGACCGCCGGGGATCGCCCCTTTATTGACAGTCTGTCCCCACGCCTTTCCAGCGTGCCGCGCCCGCCGTGGCATGACCTTGCCGCCATGGAAGGGTTTCAGGACCGGCACATGGCGGCGTCCTTCGCCGAGGCCGAGGGCGCTGCAACTTTGATCGCCTGTTCCGGCGACGGAGCACGTCTCGGCTACATCCGTCTGCGGCCGGGCCGCGACGGAGTCACGGACGAGCCGTGCGGCTACATCTCACTGCTGGCCACCACCGGGGAAGCGGAAGGCACCGGCGTGGCGACGAAGCTGATGGCGGCGGCGGAAGACTGGGCGCGCGGCCGCGGCTATCGCCTGCTCAGCCTCGACGTGTTCGCCGACAACCGGCGCGCCATCGACTTCTATCAGCGCGGCGGCTTCCGCTCGGAAACCTTCCGGATGGTGAAGCCGCTGTAGCCGCAGACTCCAGCCGCCGTCTTACAGCCACTCTCTTACAACCATTCGCTGCGAATGGCCCGGATGGCGGCGCGGCCGAAGCAGTCGTCGATGCGCGCATCGATGTGGGCCCTGGTGGCCGGATCGAGGCCGGCATCGCTCCACTGCGAGGGATCCTGGGGATCGCGCGGCTGCCGCGTCTGCAGGCGCCAGCGCGCCATGAAGAGAGTCGTCCGCAGCCAGGTCAGCCGGCGCATCGGCACCAGCCACGGACGTAACGCATCGGCGGCCTCCGGGCCGCGGCGCGCGAGATAGGCCTCATAGAACTCATTCACGTCCGCGGGTGCGAGCTCCTTGCCGACGCGCGGATCCCACAGCGTCGATGTCCTGAGCGTCGCGTGCGCGAGGTCGATCGCGGCCGACCCGACATGCACCTTCTCCAGGTCGACGAACCATGCGAGCCCCGCGCGATCGACGATGAAGTTGCCGGGATGGGTATCGGCCAGCGCGACACTGAGCGGCTGGCCGTCGAGGTCGAGCGTCGCCGCCGTTTCGCGCATCGCCCACAACTCGTCGGCGATCTCGGCACGCGCCTCCGGGTCCGTCACCGCCGCGGCGAGAAAGTGCCTGGTGTTGAGCTCGATGCCCTGCAGGGTTTCCAGGAACGGATTGGCCTGGCGCGGGATGGGCGATTCCGGCGGCGGCATCGGCAGGGCATGAAGCCGGGCCAGGGTCTCGGCCATTGCCGCGAGGTCGCCGGGCAGATCCGGTGCATGGCCTTCGACGTAGTCGACGATCAGCGCGCCGCCCGGCAAGCCGGGCCCCGGCTCGACGACGCCGTGCAGCCTCGGCGTGCGCCCGGCCGGCTCGAGATGGCGGAAGGCGGCGGCCTGCGCGTGCAGGCGTTCGGCAGCGGTCGGATCGCCTTCATGGGCATAGGCGACTCGCGCCAGCAGGCCGCTCGCCAGCCGCACGTGGCCGTGCGCGGTGCCGGTCGCCGGAAGCGCTTGGCCTTTGCGGATGTCGTCGAGGGTGACCTCAGCCACTGAACTCAACCGCTCCTGGGCATCTTGCCTTCGTTGAGACGCGGCATGAGTTCGGCGAAGTTGCAGGGCCGGAACCGGATGTCGAGCTGGTAGTGCAGGATGTCGTCCCAGCCGTCCTTGCAGGCGCCGGTCGAGCCCGGCAGCGCGAAGATATAGGTGCCGTTGGCCACGCCCGCGGTGGCGCGGCTCTGCATGGTTGAGGTTCCGATCTTCTGGAAGCTGATCCAGCGGAAGGTCTCGCCGAAGCCCTCGATCTTCTTTTCGAACAGAGCTTCCAGCGCCTCGGGCGTGACGTCGCGGCCAGTGACGCCGGTACCGCCGGTGGTGATCACGGCCTCGATCCGGGGATCGTCGATCCACTTCTTCACCTGGGCGCGGATCTTCTCGACGTCGTCGGTGACAATCGCGCGGTCGACCAGCACGTGGCCGTCGCGCTTGACCCGCTCGACCAGCGTGTCGCCCGACCTGTCGGTCTCGAGCGTGCGCGTGTCCGACACGGTGAGAATGGCGATGTTCACCGGCTTGAAGGCCTTGGTTTCGTCGATGCGGTTCATGTCCCCATCCTAGCGCGATACAGGGCCGCGTGTTCGAGAGTGTATTCCGCCAGCGGACCGAGGCGAACCGTGGCGCCCGCCAACTGGCCCGGCTCTTTGAGATAGGCAAAGACCTCAAGGGCCGACCTGTCCGGCGCCTCGGCCGGTACGACGTGCAGCTTGCGCCTCCTGTAACCGTCCGGCTCGTCGATGCGCTCCAGCATGTCCATGATCCTGAGCGCCTCGGCGTCGACCTCGAAGATCTGGCCGCGCACGAAATGGCCCTCGCCTGGACGATCGACCAGCCAGGCCGAATGGCGTTCGCCCACAAGATAGAGGGGCAGGCGTTGGGCCGTGGCGAAGTTCCCGGGCAACCGATTGCCGGCATTCTTGTAAAAGTTGGGGAACCCCTCCTTCAGAGTCCCGAAGACGAATACCAGCTCGGTCATGCTGGCTCGTTTCTCACCTTGCCATCGGCCACGGCAAGCCGGCCGCATCAAATTTGTTCATGCGAGCAAGGCAACGATCGTCGCTTGCCGGGACCTTCCGGCAGCCCTAGATCATGCCCATGACCGACTGGAAGACTGACGGCGTGCGGGTGATTCCCGCGGGCTCCCTCGACACCAATACCGCCCAGACTCCGGGCATGAACCGCGCCGCGGCGATCAACTTCGCCCGCGTCGGCGCCCAGAAACTGTGGGCGGGCACCGTCACCATCCACGCCCACGCCAAGACCGGCGCCCATCACCACGGCCACCTCGAAAGCGTGATCTATGTCGTCAAGGGCAAGGCGCGCATGCGCTGGGGCGACAAGCTGCAGTTCACCGCCGAAGCCGGCCCCGGCGACTTCATCTACGTGCAGCCCTACGTGCCGCACCAGGAGATCAACGCATCCGACACCGAGCCGCTGGAGTGCGTGCTGGTCCGCTCGGACAACGAGGCGGTCGCGATCAACATCGACGTCGAGCCGGTCGAGAAGCCGGAGACCGTCTACTGGGTCGATCCGACCCATCCACATCCGCACAAGCACTGACGCTGCGCGTTGGTGCTTGTGCGGATGGGCGCGCGTCAGGCGTTGTAATCAACGCCGGGAGCGCGCTCGTATCAGAATAGACAGGAACTAGCTCGCCCTGACCTCGGCCGACCGATCCCACAGGTTCGGCACGATCTGGTTCGTGTAACCCGACACGAACAGATTGGGCTTTCCCGTCTCGACATCGAACGTATGCCGGCGCACGGCGCCGATGTTGCCACCATAGACGTGGATGCTGATCGAGCTCTGGTCGGCCAGCGCGTTGGTCACCTGGTGGATGTCGCCTTCGGCCGGCAGCAGCACCTCGACGTCGCCGGGCTTGAGCCTGCTGAGCGCGCCCAGTTTCATTGCGCCCGTCGCGGGATCGCGAACGAAGGCCTGCGAGGTCTCCGAGCCGCGCAGCATGCCGACCAGGCCCCACATCTGATGATCGTGCACCGGAGTCTTGGCGCCGGGGCCCCAGACGAAACTCACTACCGAGAAGCGCTCGAAGGGATCGCACCACAGCAGGTTCTGCGCGTAGCCGTGCGGCGGGCCCTTGGCCATCGCCTCGGGCAGCCAGTCGTCCTGAGCGACGAGGCCGGCCAGCAGTTTGCGCGCCACTTCGACGGTGGTCGCCTCGTCCTTGTCCTGCGCCGCTCCTCCGACGAGCGACGTCATGTCTCCGATGAAGCGGCGAAGGCGGGCGACATTCATGCGACGGCCTCTCTGTGAACGCCCGACCCTAGCACCCGACCGGCGCCAGCGCCCAGCACCAGTGGGTCGTCCGTCTTGGATAAGTCAGCGCTTTCCGTCCTGCGGCGCGTAGCGCGGCCATTCGTGCGCGGCGATCTGGTCGAGCGACGGCGTCGGCTGGCCGAAGCGGATCTGATACAGCCAGTAGTTCGCCAGCACGCGCTGCACGAAGTCGCGCGTCTCGTTGAGCGGGATCGACGCGATGTAGAGAAGCGGATCCGCGGACGCATTCAGCGAATTGTCCCAGCGGAACACGTTGCCAGGTCCGCCGTTATAGGCCGCGACCGCGCGCACCAGGTTGTTGTCGACGTCGCCCAGCAGCGAGGCGATGTAGGCTTGGCCGAGCGACATGTTCACCGACGGGCTCCACACGTCGCCGCCCTGCGTCTCCGGTGCGAACTTGTTGGTGACGATACGCGCGGTGGCCGGCATCAGCTGCATCAACCCCATCGCGCCAGCCCATGAGCGCGCCTTGGGATTGAACGCCGATTCCTGGCGCATGAACCCGAAGACCAGCGCGCGATCGACCGAGAAGCCCTGCATGGGCTGCCACGGCGGCACCGGATACATCGCACCGTCATAGCCCGCAATCTTGTGGCGCTGATCCCAGGCGGCATTGCCGATGCGCACCGACAGCGACGGCAGCACGGCCTTGTTGGCGACCGCCAGGGTTGCCTCGATATAATGCGGGTCGGCGTCGAGTGAAGCGGCATAGAGTTCGCGCTCGGCGGCGGTGGCGGCGCCCAGTTGCAGCAGGGCCAGCGCGCGGCGGCCGACCCGATCGTTCATCAGCCATTCGGTGCGCTTCTTGTCGAGAGTCGGCGGATTCCAGTCGGCCAGGATCTTCATCCCCAGCACCTTCTGCGCGATCAGGCCATGGAAGGTGCGGCCATGCAGGGCGGCGCGCTTGAGGTACGGCGCGAATTTCTGCGGATTGCCGGCGAGCAGATTGGAGCGGGCCGCCCAGAAGGCGCCGGAGGCGAGTTGCCACGACGAGGCCTGATCGGGGGCGGCATCGGCCACCATCTCGAAGCGGCGCGCGGCCTCGCGCATGTCGCCCTTGGTGAACGCGCTGAGACCTGCCGTCCAGTTGGCGTCCGGCGGCAGGCTGACCTCCACCGGCACCTGCATCCCCCGCTGGGAATCGGCCTCGAGCGACCGCGTACGGATACGGCCCCGCCACAGCTCGACTTCCTGGGGTCCGAGCAGGTCCACAGTCTGCTTGCGATCGAGCAGGGCAAAGGCAGCATCGCAGCGGCGGCGGGCGGGCGGGCGAGCGTGTT
>CAYZQZ010000054.1:0-14592 GCA_964480235.1 uncultured Reyranella sp.
TCGACCGATGAATGGCATCTTCGTCGCCATCACGGTCATGAACTGCACGTTGGCGTCGAGCGGCAGGCTGTCCATGTAGACGATGGCATTGGCCACGGCCTCGACGTCCATGCGCGGCTCGACCCGCGTGGTGCCGTCGGGCTGCAGCACGCCCTTGGTCATGCGCTCGGTCATCGGCGTCACGGCGTTGCCGATGTCGATTTGGCCGCAGGCGATGTCGTACTGACGGCCATCGAGCGAAGTCGACTTGGTGAGGCCGGTGATGGCGTGCTTGGTCGAGGTGTAGGCGACCGAGAAGGGGCGCGGCGCATGCGCCGAGATCGAGCCGTTGTTGATGATGCGTCCGCCGCGGGGCTTCTGGTCGCGCATGATCTTCATCGCTTCCTGGGTGCACAGGAAGGGCCCGGTCAGGTTGGCGGCGACCACCGACAGCCAGGTCTCGTAGGGCAGCTCTTCCAGCGGCACCGGTGGAGCGCCGCCGCCGGCGTTGTTGAACACCAGGTCAAGGCGACCGAACTCGGCCTTCACCTTGGCGAACAGGGCCACGATGTCGTCGCGTTTGCTGACGTCGGTCGGCACCGAGAGGGCGTTGGGGGCATTGTTGCCGGCCATGTTTTTGGTCTCGTCGAGCGCGTCCTTGCGCCGTCCGGCCAGGGCCACCTTGTAGCCGTTCTTCAGGAGCGCGAGCGCCGAGGCGCGGCCGATGCCGCTGCCCGCGCCAGTAATCACTGCAATCTTCGCCATTTTTGGGGTTCCTCCTCGATTGGGGGCGACCCTAGCAGACCCCGGCCGCCTCGTTGAAGCGCCGTCATCGAAGTGTCAGGTTCGCGGCGTCTGATGGGCACCATGAAACGCCGTACCTTCGTCGCAGGGCTGGGCGCGCTGTCCGTGTCCTCGCTGGCCCGCGCCGCCGCGCCCTTGGCAGCGCAGCCGTTCGGGCTGGGCGTTGCATCCGGTCGGCCGACTCCGGGCTCCGTCGTGCTGTGGACGCGCCTGATGCCGGAACATTCGTCGGAGCGGCTGAGCGACGCCATCGACGTGCAGTGGGCGATCGCCGAAGACGAGCGCATGACCAGGATTGCCCGCTCGGGCACGGCCAGTGCCGACCCACGCTGGGCGCACTCGGTGCACGTCGACATCGAGGGGCTGCGTGCCAATCGGCCGTATTGGTACCGCTTCACCGTTCAGGGCAAGACGAGCGAGATCGGCCGTACGCGCTCCGCGCCCGCCGCGGGCGAGACCGTGCCGTCGCTGCGCTTTGCCTTCGCCTCCTGCCAGCAATACGAGCAGGGCTACTACACGGCGCTGCGCCACATGGCGGGCGAGGACCTGAACGCCGTGCTGTTCCTCGGCGACTACATCTACGAGTCGAGTTGGGGCCGCGATCTGGTGCGCCGCCATTCCGGCGGGCGTCCCACGACACTCGACGAGTATCGCGACCGTTACGCGCTCTACAAATCCGACAAGGACCTGCAGGCCGCGCACGCGGCGCATCCATGGATCCTGACCTGGGACGACCACGAGGTGACCGACGACTATTCCAATGACGTCGGACCCGACGACCCCGACCCGCGGCGCTTCCTGCTGCAGCGGGCTGCGGCCTACCAGGCCTACTGGGAGCACATGCCGCTCTCCAATGCCGTGCGGCCGGTCGGGCCGAGCCTGAAGCTCTACGACCGGCTGCGCTTCGGCAACCTTGCCGAGGTCTTCACGCTCGACGACCGGCAGTACCGCGACCACCACGCCTGCGAATCGGCAAAGGTGCGCGGCAAGCCGCTGGAAAATTGCGACCAGCGTCTCGATCCCTCGCGGACCATGCTGGGCGCCGAGCAGGAGCAATGGTTCGCGTCGGCAATGAAGGCCGCCTCGGCGCGCTGGAACGTCATCGCGCAGCAGACCCTGATGGCCGAGGCCGATCGCGGCCCGGGCGAGCGGCACGTCTATTGGGCCGACGGCTGGGACGGCTATCCGATGGCGCGCCAGCGGCTGATCGACTCGATGGCCGCCTCGCCGGTCAGGGACACGCTGGTGCTGGGCGGCGACGTCCATTCCTTCTGGGCCGCCGATCTGCGGCGCGATTTCGCCGTCCCGGGCCCGATCGTTGCGACCGAGTTCGTCGGCGGTTCGATTACTTCGCAGGGGCCGCCGCCCGACCGGTTGAAGGCGCTGCTCGCGAAGAACCCGCAGCTGCGCTTTGCGCGCAGCGGAGTCTACGGCTACGGCCTCGCGGTGCTCGGGCAGAAGAGCGCCTCGGTGGACTTCCGTTCCGTCGCCACGATCAAGGAGACGACCTCGTCGATCTCGACCTTGGCGCACTTCGCCGTCGAAGCCGGCAGGCCCGGCGTGCAGACGGCCTAGGCGAGGCTCTTCAAGTAGGCGCGCCAGCCGCCGAAGCTGGTGATGTCCTTGGCGCCTTCGGTCGCGTAGCTCTCGCAGAGGAATCCGAGAACGGTCGAGCCGTCGGCCAGCGCGACACGGCCAAGGCCGAGCGGCGCCGGAATCTGGCGCGTGAAGGCGCCGACATTTCGGGAGGGCACGCTCCACACTTCCAGTTCGACCGCGGCGCCACCTTTGGCGACCCGAACCAGGCCCGGACGGCGCGGCGCGTTGCCGGGAAGTTCATAGAGACGATAGAGCGGGGCGCAGTGGCCTGCGCTCTCCTTGCGGCCGCCGAGTTCGAGAAGCTGGGTACTGAGCGGCAGTCCGCTCATGTGGGCGCCAACGACGGCAAGCGACACCCGATCTTCGGATCCCACCGGATCGCGATCCGGCGGCGGCAGCTTGCTCGCGGTCTTGCCGAGCGGCAGCGGTACGGTGCGTTGCCACTGCGCGCCGAAGGCGAGCAGGGCGCGTTCGGTGCTGGCGCGCCCGATCAGAGTGATGCCGAACGGCATGCCGTCGGGCCGGAAGCCGAAGGGCAAGGCTAGGCCGCTCAGGCCGAAGAAGTTCACGAAGTTGGTGTAGTGGCCGAGATTGGAATTGTAGAGCACCGGCTCGCGTTCGAGATCGGCCCTGGTGTATATCGTGCCGGCGGTCGGCAATGCCAGAAAATCGAGATCCCGCATCTCGACGTCGGCGCGCTCTTTCAGGGACTTCAGCTTGTACTGCCCCTCGAAGGCGTCGACGGCGCTGTACTTGCGGCCGCCCAGGATGATGTCGCGGGTGGTCGGCCACACCTTCGCGTCAGGGCCGGCGCCCTCGATGAATTTTCCAACGGCGGCGGTGCGCTCGGCGACCCATGGGCCGGCATAAAGGAGCTGGGCGGCGTCGCGAAACGGTGCGTAGTCGAACTCGACCGCGGTTCCTCCCAAGGCCTTCAGCTTGTCGACCGCCTGCGCGTAGAGCGCCGCATAGGCCTTGTCGCCGAAGAACTCGGGCGGATGCGGCACGCCGAACTTGAACGACCGTCCGAATCCGGCGGATGGCTCTGTATCGGCGGCGACCGACAACACCGTATCGGCATCGGCGCAGGAGAGCGCGAAAATCGAGACGCAGTCGAGCGAGGCGCACGCCGGCACGGTGCCTTCGTTGCTCAGCAGGCCGGGGGTCGGCTTGAGGCCGACGATGTTGTTGAAGCCGGCCGGCACGCGGCCCGAGCCTGCGGTATCGCTGCCGAGCGAGAAGCTCACCAGACCGGACGATACGGCGACCGCCGAGCCCGAGCTGGAACCGCCGGGGATGTAGTCGGCGTTGAACGGGTTGCGCGGCACACCATAGGGCGAGCGCACGCCGACCAGGCCGGTGGCGAACTGATCGAGGTTGGTCTTGCCGATCGCGATGGCGCCGGCCCCGACCAGACGCCGCACGACTTCGGCGGATTTCTCGGGCGTGTAGGTGAAGCCGGGGCAGGCGGCGGTCGTGGCCAGGCCCGCGACGTCAATGTTGTCCTTCACGGCGAAGGGCACGCCGTAGAGCGGCAGCTTGTCGATCTCGCCTCGCCGCGCATCGAGCGCCTCGGCGGCGGCCAGCAGGTCGGCGTCCCTGGCGCGCGAGATCCAGACCTTGTCGTCGCCCGCGGCGGCGATGCGGGCCAGGACCTCCTCGATCACGGCGCGGCAGGTCAGGGTGCCGCCGGAATAAAGAGCGCGAAGCGCGTGCACGCCAAGATCGAGGACTGAACTCATCAACCGTTCTCTAACCAAAGGTTCGCGGGGGCCAAAGCTCGAAATGCCCCGTGAACGGCCGGCGGCCGCCCTGCCGCCAATTGCATACAAAATGGATGCCAGGGCCCAAAAAGAATGCACCAGGATCGAATTGCATACAGTTTGGACCCTCCCGAGGACGGGCGGCGCAGGCCCTCGGGAACCCCGGAAACCCCAAAAAATGACCGATAAAACGGGCCTTTCAGCGGTGGGAAAACCGCTGGCACATGGATTGCTGCCCTTCACCGCAACAGGGGTCCCATCGGGACCAAGGGGGCAAAATGAAGCGTCGTTCCTTCCTCAAGTCCGGTGCCGTCGCGGGCGCGACCGCGACCGCCGCGCCGGCAATCTGGTCCGAAGCCAAGGCTCAGGCCCGCAACGAGACCTTGCTGATCGTCACCGAGGCGCCGCCCAACTCGATGGACATCCACGGCGTCGGCGCCAACCGGCCGGCCTACGAGGTGTCGTGGAACACCCACGACCGGCTGATGACCTACGGCGTCAAGAAGGACGCCAACGGCAACGACCATTACGACTACACCAAGCTCGAGCCCGAGCTGGCGACCGAGTGGGACCTCAAGCCGAACTCGGTCACCTTCAAGCTGCGCAAGGACGCGAAGTTCCACGACGGCACGCCGATCACCGCCAAGGACGTGAAGTGGTCGTTCGACCGCGCCGTCACGGTGGGCGGCTTCCCGACCTTCCAGATGGCGGCGGGTTCGCTCACCAAGCCCGAGCAGTTCGTCGCGGTCGACGACTACACCTTCCGGGTCGATTTCCTCAGGGCCGACAAGCTCACCATGCCCGACCTCGGCGTGCCGGTGCCGGTGGTGATGAACTCCGAGCTCTGCAAGAAGAACGCGACCGCGGCCGACCCCTGGGCAATGGAGTGGACCAAGAACAATCATGCCTCCGGCGGCGCCTACAAGGTCGAGAAGTGGCAACCCAGCACCGAAGTCGTGTTCGTGCGCAACGACGACTGGAAGAACGGCCCGTTGCCCAAGGTGCGGCGCGTGATCCAGCGCATCATCCCGTCGGCCGGCAACCGGCGTGCCCTGCTCGAGCGCGGTGACGCCGACCTGTCGTTCGACCTGCCGTCGAAGGATTTCGCCGAGCTGAAGTCATCCGCCAAGCTCACCGTGATCGGCACGCCGATCGAGAACGCGATGATCTATGTCGGCATGAACACGGTGAACAAGCCGTTCGACAATGTGAAACTGCGGCAGGCGGTGGCGTGGGCGATTCCCTACCAGCAGATCATGGACACGGTGCTGTTCAACCAGGCGATCCCGCTCTACGGCGGCGCCGACAACAAGTTCAAGGGCATCGCCTGGCCGCAGAAGCACGGCTACAGCACCAACCTCGACAAGGCCAAGGCGCTGATGATCGAGGCGGGCTATCCCAATGGCGTCGAGACCACCCTGTCGTTCGACCTGGGTTTTGCGAGCACGATGGAGCCGCTCAACGTGCTGCTGCAGGAAAACCTGGCGAAGATCGGCATCAAGGCCACGATCAACAAGGTGCCGGGCGCCAACTGGCGCGCCGAACTGCTCAAGAAGAACATGCCGATGATCAGCAACGCCTTTGGCGGCTGGCTGAACTATCCGGAGTACTTCTTCTTCTGGTGCTATCACGGCCAGAACGCCGTCTTCAACACCATGTCCTACAAGAACCCGACAATGGACGCGCTGATCGACAAGGCGCGCTTCGCCACGGGCCAGGAATACGAGGATGCGGTCAAAGGCTTCGTCGACATCGCCTTCGAGGAGGTGCCGCGCGTCCCGATCTTCCAGCCGCTGCTCAACGTCGCGATGCAGAAGAACATCACCGGCTACCGCTACTGGTTCCACCGCCAGCTGGACTATCGCCAGCTGGTCAAGGGCTAGCGTCCCCGCAGCGTGCTGAAGCTGCTGCTCTCGCGGCTGGCGACGGCGATCCCGAGCGTTATCGGGGTCGTCATCGTCACGTTTGCGCTGACCCGCCTGCTGCCGGGCGATCCGGCGGCCTATTTCGCGGGTCTCGCCGCCACGCCGCAGGCGATCGCCGAGATCAGGGTCAAGCTCGGGCTCGACAAGTCGCTGCCGCAGCAGTTCGTCGCCTATATCGGCGATCTGTTGCACGGCAATCTCGGCAATTCGCTCAGCACCGGCCAGCCGGTGATCGTCGAGATCGCCAATCGCCTGCCGGCTTCGGCCGAGCTCACTCTGGTGGCGCTGCTGCTGGCGGTCGTCATCGCGATTCCGCTCGGCGTCCTGGCGGCGGTGAAGCAGGGCACCTGGATCGACCATCTCTGCCGGATCGTCACCACGGCGGGCGTGTCGCTGCCGGTGTTCTTCACCGGCCTGCTGTTCGCGTATCTCTTCTACTATGTGCTGCAGATCGCGCCGGCGCCGAGCGGCCGGCTCGACGTGTTCATCTCGGCGCCGACCGACATCACCGGCTTCTACCTGATCGACTCGGCGCTGACCGGCAACGGCGAGGCCTTCGTCGGCGCGCTGAAGCAGCTCGCGCTGCCGGCGATTTCGATGGCGATCTTCTCCCTGGCGCCGCTCGCGCGCATGACCCGCGGGTCGATGCTGTCGGTGCTGGGCAGCGACTTCATCCGGACCGCGCGGGCGAGCGGGCTGGCGCCGCGCACCGTGGTGTTTGCCTATGCCTTCCGCAATGCCGTGCTGCCGGTGATCACCGTGCTCGGCATGGTGTTCTCCTTCCTGCTGGGGGCAAACGTACTGGTCGAGACGGTGTTCGCCTGGCCGGGCATCGGCCTCTACGCCGTCAACGCCCTGATCACGTCGGACTATGCGCCGGTCCAGGGCTTCGTGCTCACCATGGCGGTGCTCTACATCGTGCTCAACCTGGTGATCGACTTCCTCTATGGGCTGGTCGATCCTCGCGTGCGGCTCGGTTCCTGAAATGCTGCCGCTGCTGCGCCACGCCCGATATGTTCTCTCGGAGAACCCGATTACGGGCTTGGCCTTCGGCCTGTTCGCGATGTTCCTGATCGCGGCACTCTTCGGGCCGGCCATCGCACCCTACAGCCCGCTGCAGAGCAATGCGGCGATGGCGCTGAAGCCGCCTTCGGCGGCGCACTGGTTCGGCACCGACCAGCTCGGTCGCGACATCTTCAGCCGCGTGCTGGTCGCGGCGCGGCTCGACCTCTCGATCGCCTTCGCCTCGGTGATCCTGGCGTTCCTGCTGGGTGCCTTGTCCGGCGTGGCGGCGGGCTATTTCGGCGGCTGGACCGACCAGGTGGTGGGGCGTCTCGCGGACACGATCATGGCCTTTCCGCTGTTCGTGCTCGCCATGGGCATCGTGGCGGCGCTCGGCAACGAGGTGATCAACATCGTGATCGCCACCGCGATCATCAATTTCCCGCTCTATGCCCGAGTGGCGCGCGCCGAGGCCAACGTGCGGCGCGAGGCGGGCTTCGTCGAAGCAGCTCGGCTCTCGGGCAATGGCGAGGCGCGGGTCCTGCTGGGGCACGTGCTGCCCAACATCATGCCGATCATGATGGTGCAGATGTCGCTCACCATGGGCTACGCGATCCTGAATGCCGCGGGCCTGAGCTTCATCGGACTGGGCGTGCGACCGCCCGACGCGGAATGGGGCATCATGGTCGCCGAGGGCGCCAACTTCATCCAGTCGGGCGAATGGTGGATCGCGCTGTTCCCCGGCGCGACCCTGATGCTCGCGGTGTTCTGCTTCAACCTGCTGGGCGACGGCCTGCGCGACATCATCGACCCTCGTCAGAGAACATGAGGGCGAAGCGGACATGAAGGACGTCTCGGTTCCGGCGATCGCCGTGGAAAACCTGTCGGTCGAGTTCCGCACCCGCTCCGGCACGGTGAAGGTACTCGATCACGTGGGCTTCAGCGTCGACAAGGGCGAGACCGTGGCCCTGGTGGGCGAATCGGGTTCCGGCAAGTCGGTCACTGCCTTCGCCGTCATGGGCATCCTCGATGCCGCGGGCAAGGTGACCTCTGGAAAGGCGCAGTTCGGCGGCCAGGATCTGCTGGCGCTGCCGGAGCGCGAGCTGGCCGAACTGCGCGGCCGCGAACTGTCGATGATCTTCCAGAACCCGCGCACCGCGCTCAATCCGATCCGCCGGGTCGGCCAGCAGATCGCCGATGTGCTGGTGCGGCATGGCGGGGCGACACGCGCCGATGCGCCGGCCAAGGCGATCGAGATGCTGAAGAAGGTGCGCATCCCCGATCCCGACCGGCGCGCCGAAGCCTATCCGTTCGAACTGTCGGGCGGCATGTGCCAGCGCATCATGATCGCGATCGCGCTGGCCTGCAGGCCGGCGCTGCTGATCGCCGACGAACCGACCACCGGCCTCGACGTCACCACCCAGGCCGTGATCATGGACCTGATCGACGAGCTGGCGGGCGATTCGGGCATGGCGACCATCTTCATCACCCACGACCTGGCGCTGGCCGCCGAGCATTGCGACCGCATCGTCGTCATGCATGCCGGCCATATCGTGGAATCGGCGCCGAGCCGCGAGTTGTTCGCTGCTGCGCGGCATCCCTATTCGGCCAAGCTGCTGGCGGCGACGCCGGGCGAGACCGCGACGCTGGCCGAGCTGGCCTCGATCCCGGGGAACCTGCCGGACCTGCGGCGCGCCGACCTGCCGGCCTGCCGCTACAGCGGCCGCTGCGAGCGCTCGATCGCGACCTGCACCCAGCCGCTGCCGCTCACCGTGGTCGGCAAGCGCCATGCCGTCGCGTGCTGGAATCCGCTGTGAGCCCGATCCTCGAAATCACGCGGCTGATCAAGCGCTTCGATGTCGGCAAGCAGCGCAAGCTCCATGCCGTCGACGAGGTGAGCTTCGCCATCGGCCGTGGCGAGACGGTCGGGCTGGTGGGTGAGTCGGGTTGCGGCAAGTCGACCCTCGTCCGCCTGATCAACCGGCTGCTCGACCCGACGTCCGGCAGCATCCAACTGGGCGGCACCGAACTCGCCACCGTCACGGCGAGCGGCTTTGCGGGCAATCCCAACCGCAAGCGCATCCAAATGGTCTTCCAGGACGCGGGCGATTCGCTCAATCCGCGCTTCACGGCGTTCCATGCCATCGCCGATCCGATCCGGCGCCTCACCGAGCTCTCGGGGACAAAGCTCACGGCGCGCGTCGAGGCGCTGGCCGACATGACCGGTCTGCCGCGCGAGCTGCTGACGCGCTTCCCGCACCAGCTTTCGGGCGGCCAGAAGGCGCGAGTCGGCATCGCCCGCGCGATTGCCGTCGAGCCTGAACTGCTGATCCTCGACGAGCCGACGGCGGCGCTCGATGTCTCGGTGCAGGTCGTGATCCTGCAACTGCTCGAGCAGCTGAAGCGCGAGCTCGGCATGAGCTACCTGTTCGTGAGCCACGATCTCAACGTCGTGCGCCTGCTCTGCGACCGGGTGCTGGTGATGTATCTTGGCAAGATCGTCGAGGCCGGGCCGGCCGCCGAGCTGTTCGCTGACCCCAAGCACCCCTACACGCGGGCCCTGATATCGGCGATCCCGCAGGCCGATCCGGACAAGCGCATCGGCCGCCTGCGGCTCAGCGGCGAGCCGCGCAGCCCGATCGACCCCGATCCGAACGTCTGCCGCTTCTATGGACGCTGCCCCAAAGGCGAGCAGCGCTGCGCCAGCACGATGCCGCTCTTGCGCGACGCCGGACCGGCGCGCGAAGTTGCCTGCCACTTCGCCTGAGAAGCCAAACGAGAAACCGAACGAGGACCCGATCATGGCCGACAAGAAGCCGGATATCGCGCGCTGGGTGGACGAGGGGGCCAAGGCAATCGGCCTGCCGATCGCGCCCGAGTACCGCGCCAATGTGATCGTCAATGTCGAGCGCTCGCTGGCGATCGCCGCACCCCTGCTGGGGGTCGACCTCGACGACGACCTGACGCCTGCGCCGGTGTTCAAGCCATGACGGACGTGATGTCGAAGGCTGCGACCGCGACCGAGATCGCGGGCGCCGTGATGAGCGGCAAGGCCAAGGCCAGCGCGGTGATCGACGCGGCGCTGAAGCGTATCGCGGCGGCCGAGCCGACCGTCAACGCCTTCACCGACGTGGTGGCCGAGCGGGCGCGCAAGCGGGCGGCCGAAATCGACGCCGGCCGCCACATCGGCCCGCTGATGGGCGTTCCCTTCGCCGTGAAGAACCTGTTCGACATCGCGGGCCTGCCGACGCGCGCCGGCTCGAAGATCAACAACGACGGCCCGATCGCGCGGCGTGACGGAGCCCTGGTGCGCAAACTGGAAGCCGCCGGCGCCATCCTGGTCGGCGGCCTCAACATGGGCGAGTACGCCTACGACTTCACCGGCGAGAACGCCCATTACGGACCCTCGCGCAATCCGCACGATCCGACCCGCATGACCGGCGGTTCGTCGGGCGGTTCGGGCGCGGCGGTGGCGGCGGGCGAGGTGCCACTGGCGCTCGGCTCCGACACCAACGGCTCGATCCGCGTGCCGTCCTCGCTGTGCGGCCTGTTCGGGCTGAAGCCGACCTATGGACGGTTGAGCCGCGCCGGCTCGTTCCCCTTCGTCGATGCCTTCGATCATCTGGGGCCGCTGGCGCGCTCGGCCGAGGATCTGGCACTTTCCTTCGACGCCCTGCAGGGCTGGGACCCTGACGATCCGGTCTGCACCGACCGTCCCGCAGACCTTACCCTGCCGACCCTGATCGACGGCATCGGTGGGCTCAGGATCGCGATCGCCGGCGATTATTTCGCCCGCGGCGCCGAGCCCGAAGCGTTCGAGGCGGTGGCGACGGTGGCGAAGGCGCTGGGCGCCACGAAGACCGTGGTCCTGCCGCAGGCCAACGTCGCGCGCTCGGCGGCCTACGTCATCACCGCGATCGAGGGCGCGCAGCTCCACCTTCCGCGCCTCAGGTCACGGCCGCAGGACTTCGATCCCGATACGCGCGAGCGCTTCATGGCGGGCGCGCTGCTGCCGGGTGCCTGGTACGCCAAGGCCCAGCGCTTCCGCCGCCACTATCGCGCCCAGGTGCTGAAGATCTTCGAGGAGGTCGACATCGTGCTGGCGCCCGCGACGCCCTGCACGGCGCCGAAGCTCGGCCAGGTCATGATGAAGCTGGGCGGCGTCGACCTGCCGGTGCGCGCCAATCTCGGCCTGTTCACCCAGCCGATCTCGTTCATCGGCCTGCCGGTGGTCGCCGTGCCGACCTGCAAGCCGGGCGGCCTGCCGATCGGCGTACAGGTGATCGCCAAGCCCTACAACGAGCAGGCGGCGCTCCGGGTGGCGTATCATCTCGAGAAACAGGGCGTGTGCGTTTCGACGCCGGCCTGAGGAGGCATCATGGAAATCAACATCCCGTCGGTCGTGGCCGAGGTCACCGCCGCCTTCAATCGCTACGAGAAGGCGCTCAACACCAACGACGTGTCGACCCTCGACGAACTGTTCTGGAACAGCCCGCACACGCTGCGCTACGGCGTCGGCGAGCAGCTCTACGGCTACGACCAGATCGCTGCCTTCCGGTCGGGCCGCGACCCCGGCTTCGTCGTCAATCGTGACCTGCTGAAGCTCTGGATCGTGACCTACGGCCACGATTTCGGCACGGCGAACTGCGAGTTCATGCGCCACGGCGGCAATCGCCTGGGCCGCCAGAGCCATACCTGGATGCGGACCAAGGAAGGCTGGCGCATCGTCGCTGCCCACGTCTCGCTGCTCGGCGAGGCGACGGTGATGCGCAAGCCCTAGATCAGCGGCCGTTCTTCTTGCGCCAGGCGGCAAACTCTTCCAGCGACCTGGGATCGGTCGCGGGATAAAGACCGAAGATGCCGCGGCCGGCGTGGACCTGCTCGGTGACGAAGTCCTCATAGGCCGTCATTTCGAACGCTTCGTCGGCGATCTCGTCGGCGAGGTGGGCGGGAATCACGATGACTCCGTCATTGTCGCCCAGGATGACATCGCCCGGAAAAACCGGCGCATCGCCGCAGGCGATCGGCACGTTGATGTCGATCGCATGGTGCAGGGTGAGGTTGGTCGGCGCGCTGGGCCGCTGGTGATAGGCCGGGAAGCCGAGCTTCCCAATCTCATCGGAATCGCGGAAGCCGCCGTCGGTGACCACGCCGGCCGCTCCGCGCTTCATCAGGCGGGTGATCAGGATGCCGCCGGCCGAGGCCGCGCGCGGGTCCTTGCGGCTGTCCATCACCATGACGTGCCCGGGCGGGCAGTCTTCGATCGCCTTGCGCTGCGGATGGGACCGGTCGCGGAACACGTCGAGCTTGTTGAGGTCCTCGCGCGCCGGGATGTAGCGCAGCGTGATGGCCTCGCCGACCATCGATTCCTTGAGCGGCGACAGCGGCCGCACGCCCTGGATCGCCTGAACGCGAAGGCCGCGCTTGAACAGGGCGGTAGCGACGGTGGGCGTGCTGATGGTCTTGAGCTTGGCGCGGGATTCGGGTTTCACGGCCTTTACCTCAGTAGATCGACGGTTCGGCGACGGGCGCGCCGAACTTCGTCTCGAGGAAGTCGAAGTCGCAGCCTTCGTTGGCCTGCTTGATATGGCGCGTGAACATCCAGCCGTAGCCGCGCTCGTAGCGCGGTTCGGGCTTCTTCCACGTCGCCTTGCGCTTGGCGAGTTCGGCGTCCGACACCTTCATGTTGATGGTGCGCTTGTCGACGTCGAGCTCGATCAGGTCGCCGGTCTTCACCAGCGCCAGCGGGCCTCCGATGTAACTCTCCGGCGAGACGTGCAGGATGCAGGCGCCGTAGCTGGTGCCGCTCATGCGGCTGTCGGAGAGCCGCACCATGTCGCGTACGCCCTGCTTCACCAGCTTCTTCGGGATCGGCAGCATGCCCCATTCCGGCATACCCGGCCCGCCTTGCGGCCCTGCGTTGCGCAGGATCAGCACCGTGTCCTCGGTGACGTCGAGATCGTCGCGGTCGATCGCTTCCTTCATCGACGGATAGTCGTCGAACACGAGAGCGGGGCCGGTGTGCTTCAGGAACTTGGGCGCGCAGGCGGAAGGCTTGATGACACAGCCGTCGGGCGCGAGATTGCCCTTGAGGACTGCCAGCGCGCCTTCCTTGTAGATGGCGTTGTCGATCGGGCGGATCACGTCGTCGCTGTAGACTTTGGCGCCCTTGATGTTCTCGCCGATCGTCTTGCCGGTGACGGTGAGGCAATCGAGATGCAGATGCCCGCGGACGCGTTCCAGCAGGCCGGGCAGGCCGCCGGCATAGAAGAAGTCTTCCATCAGGTATTTGTCGCCCGACGGCCGGATGTTGGCGATCACCGGCACCTTGCGGCTGGCGCGCTCGAAATCGTCGAGGCCGATGTCCTGGCCTGCCCGGCGGCCCAGCGCGATCAGATGGATGATCGCATTGGTCGAGCAGCCGACCGCCATCGCTGCGGTGATGGCGTTGAGAAAGGCATTCTTTGTCAGGATCCTCGAGGGCGTGAGGTCTTCCCAGACCATGCCGACGATGCGCCGGCCGCTTTCGGCCGCCATGCGCATGTGATTGGCGTCGGCGGCGGGGATCGACGAGGCGCCTGGCAGGGTCATACCGAGAGTCTCCGCCATCGACATCATCGTGGCGGCGGTGCCCATGGTCATGCAGGTGCCGTAGGAGCGCGCGATGCCCGCCTCGACATCGACCCAGTCCTCGTCGGTGATCTTGCCGGCGCGGCGCTCGTCCCAGTACTTCCAGGCGTCGGAGCCCGAGCCCAGCACCTTGCCCTTCCAGTTGCCGCGCAGCATCGGCCCGGCGGGCATGTAGATCGCCGGGATGTTCATGCTGATCGCGCCCAGCAGCAGCGCAGGCGTGGTCTTGTCGCAGCCGCCCATGAGGACGACGCCATCCACGGGATGCCCGCGCAGAAGCTCCTCGGCGTCCATCGCCAGCAGGTTGCGGTAGAGCATGGTGGTGGGCTTGAGGAAGCTCTCGGACAGCGACAGCGCCGGCAGCTCCATCGGGAAGCCATCGGCTTGCAGGATGCCACGCTTGACGTCGTCGACACGGCTCTTGAAGTGCATGTGGCAGGGTTGCGCCTCGGACCAGGTGTTGAGGATGGCGATCACCGGCTTGCCGACCCAGTCCTCCGGCGCCAGACCCATCTGCATGGCGCGCGAGCGGTGGCCGAAGGCGCGCAGATCGTCGGGCGCGAACCAGCGCGCGCTGCGCAGATCCTCGGGCTTCTTCCTGGGTGCGTTCATTGTGATTTCCTCTCCGTCGCGGGTTAGATTAGCGCGGTCCCGGAGGAAACGCCCACAATGAAGCTGTTGCTCACCCACGTGCCGCTGGCGCGCCGGCAATATTACGGCGCGCGGGCGCTCGCGCGACTGCAGGAGCTGGTCGAGGTCCGCCTGCACGAGGGCGACAGGCCGCTCGATCCTGCGGGCCGGATTGCCGCTGCCGCCGGCGTCGATCTGATCGTTGCCGACCGCACGACGGCGGGCAGCGTGCGCGCGTTCTGGAAGGTTGGCACGACCGC
>CAYZQZ010000055.1:0-14589 GCA_964480235.1 uncultured Reyranella sp.
GTTGCCGGCGCCGTAGCTGCCGCCGACGATCACCGTGAACTTCGGCACGCTCACCGTCGACACCGCGGTGACCATCTTGGCGCCGTCGCGCGCGATGCCGCCCGCCTCGTACTTGCGGCCGACCATGAAGCCCGTGATGTTCTGCAGGAAGACCAGCGGAATGCCTCGCTGGCCGCAGAGCTCGATGAAGTGCGCTGCCTTCAGGGCCGATTCATTGAACAGGATGCCGTTGTTGGCGACGATGCCCACCGGATATCCCATCAGGCGAGCGAAGCCGGTCACGATGGTAGTCCCGTAAAGGTGCTTGAACTCGTCGAGCTCGCTCCTGTCGACCAGGCGGGCAATCACCTCGCGCATGTCGAACGGCGTGCGGGCATCGGCCGGCACGACGCCATAGAGCTCGTCGGCAGCGTATTTCGGCTCGTAGGGTTCGAGCATGGACACCGGCGGGTTCTTGCGCCAGTTCAGATTGGCGACGATGCGCCGGACCATACCCAAGGCGTGGCTGTCGTTCTGCGCGTAGTGGTCTGCCACACCCGACGTGCGCGCGTGCACGTCGGCACCGCCGAGATCCTCGGCGCTCACGATCTCGCCGATCGCGGCCTTCACCAGCGGCGGACCGGCCAGGAAGATCGTACCCTGCTTGCGCACGATTACCGTCTCGTCGCTCATCGCCGGCACGTAGGCGCCGCCGGCCGTGCAGGAGCCCATGACGCAGGCGATCTGGGGGATGCCCTGCGCCGACATGTTCGCCTGGTTGTAGAAGATGCGGCCGAAATGGTTCTTGTCGGGAAAGACCTCCGGCCATTGCGGCAGGTTGGCGCCGCCGGAATCGACCATGTAGATGCAGGGCAGCCGGTTCTCCATCGCCACTTCCTGGGCACGGAGATGCTTCTTCACCGTCATCGGATAGTAGGTGCCGCCCTTGACCGTGGCGTCGTTGCACACGATCACGCACTCGACGCCGCTCACCCTGCCGACACCGGTAATCACGCCCGAACCCGGCGCCTCGTTATCGTACATGTCCATCGCAGCAAGCGGCGACAGCTCGAGAAACGGCGAGCCGGGATCAAGCAGCGATCGCACGCGCTCGCGAGGCAGCAGCTTGCCGCGCGCGATATGACGCTTGCGACTCTCCTCGCCACCTCCCAGCCGCACCTTATCGGTGCGCGCCTTGAGGTCGGCGACCAGGGCGCGCATGGACTCGGCGTTCTTCTTGAACGCATCTGAACGGGTGTCGATGGCGGAGGAAAGGACGGTCATGGCCGGGCCAAACTGCCCGGAGCCGTGCGCCCGTGCAAGCGGGGCCGATTTAGCCGGCTACGGCAGGCGAGACAGGGTTCGCCAGCTCTGGCCCTGGGCCACGAAGGCCTTCTGGTTAATCCAGGCGGCGGCGAAATCGATATCCTGGTCGGCGCGCTCCTTGAGCACGGCTTGGGTGTGGGCGCGGAACGCGTCCATGATCGGCGCCGACCATTGCTTGATGACGACGCCCGACGACATGAGCTTCTCCAGCGCGACGGCCTGGATGTGGGGCGCCCGGCTCAGCGTCCAGGCGATATTGGCGCGGCAGGCGGTTTCGATCTGCGCGCGCAGCGGCGACGGCATCTTCTCCCAGCGGTCGCGCCGCATCAGGAAATCGAGCACGGCCGAGGGTTGCTGCCAGCCCGGCATGTAGTAGGGCAAGCCCAGCTTGTCGAAGCCAAGGGCCGCATCCATCGCCGGCGTCGACATCTCGCCGCCATCCACTTTGCCCTGTTGCAGGTGATAGAAGAATTCGCCTGCCGGCAGCGGCACCAGGGTTGCGCCCATGCGGCTGATCACTTCGCCTGACAGCCGGCCATAGCGCAGACGCACGTCCTTAAAGTCGGCGACGGTATTGAGTTCGGTACGGAACCAGCCTCCGCCCTTGGGGCCCTGCACGCCGCACGGCACGCCGGTAACGCCCAACTTGTCGTAGGCAGCGCGATGGATCTGCCGCCCGTCGCCCTCGAGAACCCAGGAAGCCATCTCCTCGGGGCCAGGACCGAACGGCAAGGTGCCGAACAGACCGAACACCGGCGCTTTGGTGGCTGCGTAGCCGCTCCAGGTAAAGGCGGCTTCGAGGTCGCCCGACATGATGGCGTCGAGCATGTCGCGGGTCGGCGCAAGACGGCCCGGCTCGACGATCTTTATCGACAGCGCGCCAGCCGACATGTGCTTGAGCGTCTTGGTGAAGGTACGGACCGCCTCGCCCGAACCCGGCAGATTCGGATTGAAGGCCGTTTGCATCTGCAGTGTAACGGCAGGTCCAATGTCCGGCTTGTCAGCGGGCTTGTCACCAGCCGCAACCGTACCGGCCCAAACGCAGAGCGCGCCAGCCAGCCACCAAACCAAGCTTTTACGGCGCACGGTCATCGTTCCGTCGCCCGGCTCCCCAAATCTCGAACGCCGCTTTTGCGGTCGTTTTCACAGGTAGTGATTCTCTCATGGCGCGTGCCTATCGACAAGCCAGTTCAGCAGGACCGGCCACCGCCTCGTCACACCGCGGCCAAGCCCCGGCCGATCAGGATGCGCTGTACGTCGCTGGTGCCTTCGTAGATCTGGCACACACGTACGTCGCGCCAGATCTTCTCGGCCAGGTAGTCGGCGACGTAGCCGTAGCCACCATGGATCTGGATCGCGGCCGAGCACACCTCTTCAGCCATCTCGGATGCATATAGTTTCGCCATTGCGGCTTCGGTGAGGCATGGCCGCCCCGCATCCTTCAGGCTCGCAGCATGGAGCACCATCTGCCGCGCCACGGTGACCTTTGTGGCCATATCGGCCAGCCGGAATTGCACGGCCTGGTGGTTGATGATCCTGGTCCCGAAGGCCTCACGCTCGCCGGCGTAGGCCCGCGCCAGTTCGAACGATGCCCGGGCCATCCCGACGGCTTGTGCTGCAATTCCGATGCGCCCGACCGAGAGATTGGCAAGTGCCACCCGGTAGCCGTCACCCTCCTCGCCGAGCATCGCATCGGCCCCGACCTGGCAATCCTCGAAGGCGATCTGACACGTATCCGACGATTTCTGGCCCAACTTCTTCTCGACCGATGCGACACGATAGCCGGGCGTCCGGGTCGGCACGATGAAGCACGAAATGCCACGCTTCGAAGAAGCCGGATCGGTCACCGCGAAGACCAGCGCCATGTCGGCGGTTCGACCCGAGGTGATGAACTGCTTAACCCCGTTCAGGACCCAGCCGTTGCCCCTGCGCACAGCACGGGTCTTGAGGTTCGAAGCGTCCGAACCCGCATGCGGCTCAGTCAGGCAGAAGGCGCCGAGAATCTCACCCTTGGCCAGTGGCTTCAGCCATTTTTCCTTCTGCTCCGGCGATCCGTAGGCCAGCAGCGCGGCGCAGTCCGGCGAATTGTTGACGCTCATGACCGTCGAGAGCCCGCCGTCGGCAGCGGCGATCTCCTCGAGCGCCAGGACATACGAAACCATGTTCGCGCCGGCTCCGCCCCACTCGGGCGGCACGGTCATGCCCATAAAGCCCAGCTTGCCCATCTCGGTAAGCAGTGGACGCGGAATCTCGCCGGCCGCTTCCCAGGCACGGACATTGGGCAGCACCTTCTCCTGCGCGAACGCGCGCGCGGTATCTCGAATCAGTTCCTGTTCTTCCGTGAGCAACATCGAAGGACCTACCAGGGCAGTTCCGAACCGTCATACTGCAGGAAGCGGCCGTTGTCGGACGGTTTCAGCGCATCGATCACCTTCACCATCGCCGGGACGCTCTGGTCGATGGTCAGGGTCGCCGTCGGGCCACCCATGTCGGTCCGCACCCAACCGGGATGCATCGCCACGCAGATCAGGCCCCTGCCGGCCACGTCCCTCGCAAGGCAATTCCATTCCATGTTCAGCGCCGTCTTGCTGGCTCGATAGAAATATCGGCCGCCATTGTTGTGGGCAATGCTGCCGAGAACGCTGGAAAGCGCGATCAGCTTCTTCTGCTGCGACCGCGCGACATGATCGACGAAGGCCTCGGCCATCATCAAAGGCGCCAGCGTATTGATCTCGAAGATGCGATGCCATTCGGCCGGGTCGAGCGAGCCCAGATCCTGCGCATTGGAGCCGCGCTGGCCACCGACACCGGCATTGCAGAGCAGGACATCGATCGCCTCGCCGTGCAGCCTGGCCGCCAGTGACTTGACAGCAGCATAGTCCGTGACCTCCAGCGCGTGGTGATGGACATCGCCCTTGATGCCCTTCAGCCGATCGCCGCTTCGCGCGCAGGCCAGCACCTTCCAGCCTTTGGCTGCGTACTGCCTGGTGAAGTCCAGCCCCAGTCCGCGCGCGGCGCCGGTGATCAAGACTGTCGGCATCACGCTACTCCTTGGCGTTAACGCCGCGACAGCAGACGGGCGCGCTGGCGCTGCCAGTCGCGATCCTTGATCGACTGGCGCTTGTCGTGCGCCTGCTTGCCGGTCGCGAGCGCAATCTCGATCTTGGCCATGCCGCGCTCGTTGAAATAGACCTGCAGGGGCACGACGGTGCGACCCTCGCGCTGGATAGCGCCGATCAGCTTGTTGATCTGGTTCTTGTGCAGCAGCAATTTGCGCGGCCGCTTGCGCTCGTGGTTGTAGCGATTGCCCGAGGCATATTCGGGGATATCGGCATTGACCAGCCAGGCCTCGCCGCCGTCTTCCGTGACATAGGATTCGCCGATCGAACTGCGCCCGCCGCGCAGGGACTTGACCTCGGTACCCGTAAGGGCAAGCCCTGCCTCGAACGTCTCCTCGATGAAGTAGTTGTGCCGCGCCTTGCGGTTCTGGGCCACTACCTTGCGGTCCAGGTCCGGTTTCTTCGCCAAAGGGGAAAACTCCGTCGCGCGGGCGCGAAGCGACTAGTTGAGCAGGCCAGCGTGTACCATCGCCTCGCGCACCGCCTTCTTGCTGCTTTCGGCGATCGGCACCATCGGCAGGCGCATCTCGGCGCTGCACTGGCCAATCAGCTCGGCGGCATACTTCACCGGTCCGGGGCTGGTCTCGCAGAACATCGCCTTGTGCAGCGGCATCAGCCGGTCCTGCAGCCCGAACGCCTTGTCGAGGTCGCGCTTCTTCCAGGCGTCGTGCATGTCGCCGCACAGGCGCGGCGCCACGTTGGCGGTCACCGAAATACATCCGTCGCCGCCCTGGGCCAGGAAGCCCAACGCGCTCGCGTCCTCGCCCGAGAGCTGGACGAAGCCCTTCTTGGCCTTGAGTCTGGTCAGCGTCGGGCGCGCCATGTCGTAGCTCGCGTCCTTGATGCCGATGATGTTCTTGACCTGCGACAGCCGGATCACGGTTTCGACCTGCATGTCGCCGCCGGTACGCGGCGGCACGTTGTACAGCAGGATCGGAATGTCGACCGCCTCGGCCACGGCCTTGAAGTGCTGGAACAGGCCTTCCTGGGTCGGCTTGTTGTAATAGGGCACGACCAGCATGGCGGCGTCGGCGCCAGCCTTCTTGGCGTGCCTGGTGAGTTCGATGGCCTCGGCGGTCGAGTTCGAACCCGTGCCGGCGATCACCGGCACGCCCGAGCCCTTGGCGGCAGCGATGCAGATGTCGATAACCCGCTTGTGCTCTTCCATCGACAAGGTCGGCGACTCGCCCGTGGTGCCGCAGGGCACCAGGCCGTCGGTGCCTTCCTTGATCTGCCAGGCCACGAACTTCTCGAATCCCTTTTCGTCGACAGCGCCGTTCTTGAACGGCGTGATGAGGGCAACGAGCGACCCGTTGAACATGGCTTTTCCTCCGAATTCCCCTGAAAAATCAGCATAGGCCCCGGTCAGGGCACCCGCAAGGTGAGCAACTTGCCATTGTGATGCCGCAACTTGCTGCCTACGATTCTTAGTGTGAAACCAATAAGAACGATCCCCCTCTTGATGCTGGCCGTTGCCCTGCCCGCGGCCGCGCAGACCAGCCAGCAGCAGGGCGGCGTCACGGTCATCCGCCCAGCCCCGGGCACGCCCGATACCGGTGTGCGTCGGCTGCCGCCCGGTGGCAACGCTCCGGCCGTGCCGCCGAACACCGCGCCTACCGTGCAACATTCGCCGACGGCGCAGACGCCGGTTCTGCCGATCCAGCGCGACGACGGCGCAAGCAAGGTCCTGCCGGCAAATGCGCCGAGCGACGTGGCACGTGCCCTCGCCGGCACCAGCAAGCTCGGCGACGCCGAGGCCGCGGCGCTGCGCTCGGCGCTCAAGGCCGCCGACGAAGGCCGCTTCGCCGACGCGACCGCCTCGGTGAAGGGCTTCAACAATCCGTTGCTGAACCGCATCGTCGAATGGAACGTGTTGCGCACCGCGCCGAAGACCGAGGCGGATTTCGCCTCGACCTGGCGGTTCCTGCGCGACAATCCCGACTGGCCCGAACCTGAGCTTCTGCGCCGGCAGGCCGAGGAGCGAATCGGCAGCGACACGCCGCAGCGCGACGTCTGGCGCTACTTCACGGCGTTCCCGCCGCTCACCAGCACCGGCTACATGCGCCGCATGGCCGCCGTCGCCGCATCGAATCCCTCCGACGTGCCGAAGATGGCGAGCGAGACCTGGCGCAACGCCACCTTGCGCAACAGCGACGAGGAAGAATTCCTCGGCAAGTACAGCCAATACCTGACGGCCGACGATCACATCGCGCGCTTCGATCGCATCCTGCGCGAAGGTCGGCCGCAGAATGCACGCGATCTCGTTGCCAAGCTGCCGCCAGACTATCAATCGCTCGCCAACGCCCGGCTCGCGATGGCGACCAAGGCCGCCGACACCGTCACCATCCTGCGCGGCGTGGCACCAGCCAGGCTCAACGAGCCGAACATCAGGTTCGAGCGCCTCCAGTGGATGCGCCGCAGCGGCAATCTCGACGATGCCAAGGCGTTGCTGGTCTCCCAGAACCCCGGCCAGACCGAGGCGTGGTGGAACGAACGTCAGCTGATCGCCCGCGAGCTGCTCGCCGCCGGCCGGGCCGCCGACGCCTATGCCGTGGTCGTGCCGCACGGCCAGAGCAAGGGCATCGCTTTCGCCGAAGCCGAGTTCCTCGCCGGCTGGATCGCACTTCGTCATCTGCGCAGGACATCCGACGCGCACAAGCACTTCCAGACGCTGTACGACGGCTCTCAGACCGAGCACTCCAAGAGCCGCGGCGCCTATTGGCTGGGACGCACGGCGGAGGCATCGGGCAAGGCCCCGGATGCCAAGGAATGGTACGGCCGCGCCGCCGCCTTCGGACTGACATTCTATGGTCAGCTCGCCGCGCGCAAATTGCCGGGCGGGTCGGTTCGCCTTCCGGGCGAGCCGTCGACCAGCGACGCCGACCAGCAGGCGTTGAGCGGCCGCGAACTGGTCACCGTCGCGCGCTACCTCGGCCAGGCCGGCGACTACGAGCGCACGCGGCCCTTTCTGCTGAGACTCGCACGCATGGTAACGGGGCCCGGCGAGACCGCGCTGCTGGCCCAACTCGCCGCCGACCTGCAGCGGCCCGATGTCTCCGTGACGATCGCCCGACGTGCCAGCGACTCCGGCGTGAACCTGGTCGGCGCCTCGTTCCCGGTGGTCGAACTCGGGAACACCGGCTCGATCGAGCGCGCCCTGGCGCTCGCCCTCACCCGTCAGGAAAGCGCCTTTAACGCTGCCGCAGTGTCGCCATCGAATGCGCTGGGCCTGATGCAGCTCCTGCCCAGCACCGCGCGCGACGTCGCGGCGAAACTCGGCGTACCTTTCATCCAGGACAAGCTGACCCGCGATCCCGCCTATAACGTGCAACTCGGCAGCCAATACCTCGCCGACATGCTGACGCGATTCGGCGGCTCCTACGAGATCGCGGCAGCTGCCTACAATGCCGGTCCGAATCGGGTGGCAAAGTGGCTGGAAACGATGGGCGATCCGCGGTCCGGCAAGATCGACATGGTCGACTGGATCGAGATGATCCCGTTCCGCGAGACGCGCAACTACGTGCAGCGCATCATGGAAGGCGTCTGGGTCTATCGCGACCGCCTGAACGGTCCCTTCCGCACCCTGCCGCCCGCGACGGGCCGGTCCTAGGCCGCGTCGAGCGAGCGGACCGTCACTTCGCGCTGGCGATTGCCGCGCAGCATCAGGCCCTGGCGATCCGGGTCGGTCCAGGCCGTCTGGCCGACTGGCGGTTCGACAGGTGCCGCGTCAGCAGGCAGAGGCGCGTGGAGGATATTTTCGGTCCACTTGCGCGCCTCGCGCAGGCTGGTGAACAATTTGATCGGTCCGTCCTTCTCGGTGTGCATCGCGTAGGCCTGCGGAAAGGCTGTTCGAGCTGCGTCCACCACGAAGGCGATCGGTCCGCGCTTGTCGGTCGATGCGCCGCGCGTCATCTCCGCCAGCCGGACGATCTGTTCCAGTGTGAATTCAGTGGTGGCGCCCGCGACCTCGAGGATCTTGGCGAAGCTGCGCACTTTCTCGGCCGCAAGCTTCATCGCCATGCCGCGGATCTCGTCCGGTTCGATCTTGCCGCGCGCCACGATCGTGACCGTGCGGTGAAGGCGGGAGATTTCCATGTAGATCGGCATGGGACACTGAACTCCGGCGAAGGCCACTACCCTATCATACGTCCGGCCATCGTCATTGGTTCAAGTGTATCGACTCAGGTCACAATCTTGCCAAGAATTGCAGGAGGCAGCGCGCCCTTACCGACCGCCCGCGCCGCCGCCTCGAGATGATCGAGGGTCGAATAGCCGATCAGCATGGTGCTAACCGCCGGGTGCGTGATCACGAACCGTTCGGCGAACTCGGTCAGGTCGGCGGAACCACTCTCGCCGACCAGCGGTTCCAGTGACCGGGCCCGCGCCACGTCTGCGGCGAAGTCCTTGGCCGAGCCGATCGGCGGCACGACCTGCATGGCCAGCGGATGGCGGGCCTCGGTGCCGGACAGCGCACCACCGGCGAGCGCCCGGATGACGATCGTTCCCATATCGTTGGCTCGGGCACGCTCCAGCAACCGGCCATAGTCGAGGCCCGGCGCGCCCTTCGGCATCGGGCCGCCGGCACTGGGATTGAGGGCGTTGTAGACCACCTGCACGGTGTCGAAGGCTTTGGAGTCGACCGCCTTGAGCAGCGCCGCCGGCTCGCCGACACCGCTGAAGCCGATGAACCGCGTCTTGCCTGCCTTCTGCAGCTTGTGCAGCGCCGGCACGACCTCGTTCAGGGCGATATTGACGTCCATGCGGTCGTCGGCGTCGACAGCGACCAGCGGGTTGTGCAGCTGGAACAGGTCGACGTGATCGAGACCAAGACGTTTCAGGCTGTCGTCCATCGACTGGGCCACGAAATCGGCAACGCGCGCGCGGTCGGCGGCTTTCAGTCGGAACTTGGTGCCGAGATAGATGCCGTCGCGCTTGCTTCCCTTGAAGATGCGCCCCAGCGTCTTCTCCGATTCGCCGTTGCCATAGAGCGAGGCGGTATCGATGTAGTTGATGCCGAGCTCGAGGGCGCGAGCGAACGCCCGCTCCTGATCGGCGGGCGAGCCCTTGGTCATCAGGCCGCCGACGGCGCCGGCACCGAAGCCCAGCACGCCGACCTGCAATCCGGTTCGTCCCAGCCGGCGTCGTTCCATTGTTTCCTCCCTTGCGACCGCAACGTGCCGCGTGCTTGTTAGCCTATTGTCAGCTTCCGCCAGGAGCAATTCATGAGCTCAGCCATCCCGGGCATCGAGCTATGCGTGTTCGACGCGTACGGCACGCTCTTCGACTTCAACTCCGCAGTCGCCCGGCACCGCGCAGCCATCGGCCCCAGGGCCGATGCCCTTGCCGAAATGTGGCGCAGCAAACAGGTCCAATACACGTGGCTGCGCAACGGCATGGACGCCTACGCACCGTTCTGGCAGGTCACCGGTGAGGCGCTCGACCACTGCCTGAAGGCGCTCGCGATCGACGATCCGTCGGTGCGGGAAAAACTGATGAGCGCCTATCTGGCGCTCGATCCCTTTCCGGAAGTGCCGGCGATGCTCGAGCGGCTCGGCCGCGCCGGTCTGCGTGCCACCATCCTGTCCAACGGCAACGCCGCGATGCTGGAGCCGATGGTTACGGCTTCTGGCCTCGGCAGACACTTCGAGGCGGTGATCAGCGTCGACGCAGCCTGTGTATTCAAGGTCGACCGCCGCGCCTACGAGCTGGTCGAGGCGCGTTGCGGCGTGACTCCGGACAAGGTCTGCTTCCTGTCGTCGAACTGCTGGGACGCCCATGGGGCAGCGCATTTCGGTTTCCGCACGGTGTGGATCAATCGTGCCGGGGTGCCTGACGACAACCTTCCCGGCAGCACCGTCGCACAGCTACAAGACCTTTCCGGGCTTCCCGCTCTTCTAGGTGCTTCCCCATGAATTCGCTCCCGACCTTCGCCGACGTTCAGGCCGCTGCCCGCCGACTGGAAGGTGTGGCGATCCGCACGCCGCTCCTGGAGAACGCGCGGGTCAACGACCGGTTGGGCGGGAGGTTGCTCCTCAAGGCCGAATGTCTGCAGCGCACCGGGTCGTTCAAAATTCGCGGCGCCTACAATTTCCTCGCCTCGATGAGCGACGCCGACCGCAAGAAGGGTGCGGTCGGCTGGTCGTCGGGCAATCATGCCCAGGGACTGGCCGAGGCCGGACGCCTGCTGGGCGTGAAGACGACCATCGTCATGCCGGCCGACGCGCCGGCGCTGAAAGTTGCCAACACACGTGCCTCAGGCGCCGAGGTCGTCCTCTACGACCGCGTGAAGGAAAGCCGCGAAGAGATCGGCATGGGCATCGCGCAAAGGACGGGCGCGACCATCGTGCCGCCCTACGATCACCCCTGGATTCTGACCGGACAGGGCACCGCGGGACTGGAGCTGGCCGAACAGGCCAAGGCGCTCGGCGTCACGCTCAATGCCGTGGCCGCGCCCTGTTCAGGTGGCGGGCTGTCGACGGGCGTCGCGCTGGGCGTCAAGGGCATCAGCCCGACCACGACCATACATGCCGGCGAGCCCGCAGGCTTCGATGATCTCGCCCGGTCGCTGAAGAGCGGCCGGAAGGAGACCAACGCCAGACTCTCGGGCTCGATCTGCGATGCGCTGCTGGCGCCGACGCCAGGCGACGTCACTTTTCCCCTCGCCCAGAAGGTGCTGGGCCCCGGGCTCGTGGTCAGCGACGACGAGGTGCTCGACGCCATGGAGACGGCATTCCGGGAGTACAAGCTCGTGGTCGAGCCGGGCGGCGCGGTGGCCCTGGCCGCTGCCCTGACCGGCCAGCTGCCGGTGAAGGGCCGCGCCGTCGCGGTGGTCTGCTCGGGCGGCAATGTCGATCACACGACCTTCGCCCGCGCGCTGGCGCGTCACCGCGCATGACGCGCCGCAGGCGCCGGGAATGGCGGATCTTCCTGTGGGTCACGGTCGTGGCCGCCATCGTCAGTGCCGGGTTCGGCATGCGCGTCCGCCCGGAAGACCCGCTTCACTCGGCCCTGATCGGCATTTTCACATCGCTGATCATCTCCACCCCGATCGTGCTGCTTCAGCTGAAGGGCGATCGCGTGGCCGTGCTGCGACGTCTGCGCCGGCTGCCGCTGGCCGTCTTCATCCTCCTGAAACTGCTGTTCTATTTCGTGGTCATCGTTGGCGGCCTCTTGGTGTCGCGCTACATGTCGTCCGGAGGGCAGGCCCTTCAGTTCGACGAACTCTTCCGGCGCGGGCTCGTGTTCGCCATCGGCATGTCGGTGGTCGGCAGCCTGGCCTTCGACATGATCGGCCTGCTGGGCTTCGGCAATCTCAAGAATCTGCTGACCGGACGCTACATCCAGCCTCGCCCCGAGCAGCGAGCTTTCCTGCTGATCGACATGAAGGATTCCACAGGCCTCGCCGAACGGCTTGGCCCCGTGCGCTTCCACGAGCTGCTGAACGAGTTCTTCCGCGATGTCGCCGACGCCGCCCTCGAATGCGAAGCGGAAATCCACAAATACGTCGGTGATGAAGCCATTCTCACCTGGCTCGACACCGATGCCCTCGCCGATGGCGAGTGCCTTGCCTGTCCGTTCATGGTCCGGGATATCATGGCCGCCAAGGCAGCGCTCTATCGCAGCCGGTTCGGCGTGTTGCCAGAGTTCCGTGCCTCGCTGCATCGCGGCCAGATCGTCGCCGGTGAAATGGGCGACGTGCGGCGCGAGATCGCCTATGTCGGCGACACGCTCAACGTCGCGGCCCGCCTGCTCGACGCCGCCAAGGAACTCGGCCACGACGTCCTGGTCTCTCAGGATCTCCTGGATCGCGCGGGCTTGCCGTCCGGCCTGCGGGCCGAGGCCCTACCCACCCTGACCATTCGCGGCCGCGCTGCGCCACTGGCCATTGCAGCCCTGAGCCGCGCCGGCTGAATCCTCAGGCGCTGCGGGACACCACGACGTGGGTGGCGGCCTCGGTCGCCACATGCTCCGAAACCCGGTAGCCAAGTCCGGCCAGATCCAGTTCCGCGAACAGCGCCTCTCCCCGGCCGAGCAGGACTGGGGCCATGGCGAGATGCATCTCGTCGATCAACCGCGCCCTCAGATACTGCCGGATCGTGGCTACGCCGCCGCCCAGCCGCACGTCCTTGTCGCCGGCCGCCTGCTTGGCGCGTGCGAGTACGGCCTCGATCGGTTCGCCGACGAAATGGAAGGTCGTGCCGCCCTCCATGACGAGTGGCTGGCGGGCGTGATGGGTGTGGACGAAGACCGGCACGTGATAGGGCGGGTTTTCGCCCCACCAGCCCTTCCACGATTCGTCGGGCCACGGGCCGCGCACCGGCCCGAACATGTTGCGACCGAGGATCCACGCCCCGACATTTTCGAAGCTGCGCACGGCGAAGCGGTCGTCGATTCCGGTCGTACCACCCTCCTGGCCGAACATGGTGCGGAACGTCCGCGTGCCGAATGCCCAATCGTGCAGGGCCATGCCGCCGCGCCCCATTGGATTGTCAAAGCCCTGGTCCGGCCCCGCGCCAAACCCGTCGAGCGAGACGGCGAAACAATGAACACGCAGCCTGGGCATGGCGACTACTCCGGAGGGACCGCCCAGCCTTCTACGCCTCGCCCCCTATCTCGCAACAGGCGCCTGCGCGGCGGCCGTCGTCTTGCGACGGCCCGTGCTCTCCAGGAAGCTGCCGAGGATGCCCTTGGGCAGGAAGATGATGAACAGCACCAGCAACAGGCCATAGACGAGATTGTCCCAGCCGACGGCCTTTGTGCCGAAGCCGATGCGCAGCACCTCGGCCAGCAGGATGGTGATGATGGCGCCGACCGTGGGCCCCAGCGCGACGTAGATGCCGCCGACCACGACGGCGAACACCATCTGCAGGGAGACCGCAATGCCGCTCACCGTGTCGGGCGAAATGAACATCTGGTACTGGCAATAGAGGGCGCCGGCGAACGCCGTCATCAGGGCGCTGATCACTGTGATCTTGAGCTTCTCGTAGGTGACGTTGACACCGGCCGCCGCCGCCGCGTCCTCGTCCTCCGAGATCGCCTCCAGCGCATAGCGGTCCATGCTGCGGTCCACCAGCCGCCAGATCAGCAGGCCGGAGACCCAGACGCCCAGGGCGATCAGGTACCACACGATCTTGTCGTCGAACTGCATCGCCAGGATGTGATTGCCCTTGGTGCGCTCCGGCGTGTAGCCGAGCGACCCGCCCGTATAATCGCGCGTCGCGGTGATGACCTGCAGCACGATTCCCGACAGCGCGAGCGTCACCAGCACGAAATAGTGGCCGGTGATGCGGAAGCGGAAACACGGATAGGCCACGACCAGCGCCAGTGCGCCGGCGCACACCAGCGCGATCGGAATGCCGATCCACGGCGTGACGCCGAGATGATTCCAAAGCAGCGCCGTCACGTAGGCGCCGACGCCCATGAAGCCGCCGTGGCCCAGCGACACCAGCCCGAAGCGCCCCATCATCGACCACGAGGTGTAGGCGAAGGACCAGATCAGGATCAGGATCAGCAGGTGCAGGTGGTACGGATCGCGATAGACGAACGGCAGGACCACCAGAGCGGCGAGGCCAACGGCCCACGCGATGCGGGCATTTGCGGTCATGAGCGGCGCGCCAGCAGCCCGTTGGGCCGCACGAACATCATGGCGATGAAGAAGGCGAAAGCGAGCACGTAGCCCCACTCGAGGTCGGAGAACAGGCCGCCGAGCGAGATGATCTCGGCGAAGACGAAAGCCGCGACGAAGCCGCCGATGAAATTGCCCAGCCCGCCCAGCACGCAGATCAGGAAGGTGATCGGGCCGAAGGACAGGCCGACAAAGGGATGCACGTCGTACTGCAGCACCAGCAGGCAGGCCGCGAGGCCCGCCAGCCCGCCGCCGATCGCCGAGGTCACGAGGTACATGCGCCGCGTGTCGACCCCCATCAGCGCCATGATCTGGCGGTCCTGGGCGATGGCGCGGATCGCGGTGCCGGTGTAGGTCCGCGTCATGAAGAAATAGACCGCGATCATGCCGACGCCGGCCGCGATGAAGGCCAGCAGCCGGGAGTAGCTGAAATGCATCTCGCCCATCGCCAGGATCGGCAGCCGGATGCCAAGATTGCGGAAGTCGATGCCGAAGGCCACGGTGGCGAAGCTCTGAAGCACGAACAGCACGCCGCCGGTC
>CAYZQZ010000056.1:0-12749 GCA_964480235.1 uncultured Reyranella sp.
CCTCGCGCACGTCGAAGATGTAGGCGCGCACGCGGTCGTTCACGCGCAGGCTCTCGCGCGGGATCGTCTCGTCGCGGCGGATGACACCTTCGGCGCGCTGCAGGTCGACGGTGATGTTGCCGTAGTCGACACGCTTGACCACGCCCGACACGATCTCGCCGACCTTGTCCTTGAATTCCTCGTACTGGCGCTTGCGTTCGCTCTCGCGCATGCGCTGGGTGATGACCTGTTTGGCGGTCTGCGCGGCGACGCGGCCGAAGTCGATCGGCGGCAGCTCGTCCGTCAGGAAGTCGCCAACCTGCGCCTCGGGATTGCGGCGCTGGGCCTCGGCGACCGAGACCTGCGTGTTCTCGTTCTCGATCGGATCCGCGACCTGCATATAGCGCAGCAGCTTGATCTCGCCCGTCTTGCGGTCGATCTCGGCGCGAATGTCGTGCTCGAGACCGTACTTGGCGCGGCCCGCCTTCTGGATGGCCTGTTCCATCGCCTCGAGCACTTCCTCGCGCTCGATGCCCTTTTCGCGGGCGACCATGTCGGCCACCTGCAGCATTTCAAGGCGCGGGATATCGGCAGTCGTTGCCATGATAGTCTTCCTCTCGTTTCCCTATATCGGCGGTTCGATGTCTTCGGTTCAGTGAGCGGGTTCGGCGCCCCGCAGGGCGCGGCGATGTTCTTCGAGCAGCAAGTCGGTCATCTCGAGCTTGGCGCGGGTCACGGCGGCGAGCGGCACCTGCGTCTCCTGCCCGTCCTCCAGCCTGATCTTCACGGCGTCGCCCGCGAGGCCCAACAAGGTACCCTTGAAGCGGCGGCGGCCATCGATCGGCTGGGCAAGCTCGACCCTGGCGAGGTGGCCGGTCCAGCGCTCGTAGTCCTTGGGACGCGTGAGCGGCCGGTCGATGCCGGGCGAGCTCACTTCGAGCGTGTAGGCGTTCGAAATCGGATCCTCGACGTCGAGCACCGCCGACAAGGCGCGTGAAAGCGTGGCGCAATCCTCGACATCCATCGGCCGGCCGTCGGCCGGCTCGACCATGATCTGCAGAGTGCCGCCGCTCTTGCTCATGGCAACACGCACCAGTTCGTAGCCCATGCCGACAATGGTCGGGGACACGATGTCTTCAATGCGCCGCAGCAGTTCGGTCACTCGGATCCTTTCCGGTCGGTCGAACTCACGGTGACTGACCCAAAAGAAAAGAGCGGGCGTTCGGCCCACTCTTTTTATTTGGTTCGTCCCGCGAACCCGATGAGGATGCGGGCGGATATAAGCCTCATGGGGCCTTGTGGCAAGCATTTCCCGTGATTTTTCATGCATTTCTGATGATGTCCGAAGACCGCCAGCCAAGCCGTACGAACTCTGAAAACATTGCCGGCCATGGAGCGTAAATCGGTCCGGTACCACGGCTGGTGGGTGGTTTTTTGCTGCTTTGTGATCGCCCTCTATGGGTGGGGGTTCGGCTTCTATGGGCTCAGCCTATATCTGGTGGCCCTGCAGAAGCTTCATGGCTGGTCGCCGGCCACGATTTCGACAGTGATCACCTTCTACTACATCGTCGGCGCCTTTCTGGTGATGCAGGTGGGCGACGTCATCCAGAAGCGTGGCGGGCGGATCGTCGTGATCACGGGCACCGGCCTGATGAGCCTGGGCGTCGCCGGCATCACTCTGGTGCGCGAACCATGGCAGCTCTTCGTCGCCTTCGCGGTGATGATCCCCGGTTGGGCGGCGATGGGTGGCGCCTCGATCAACACCCTGATCGCGCAATGGTTCGATCGCCGCCGGGGACTCGCGGCCAGCCTGGCGCTGAACGGTGCCACCTGCGGCGGCCTGCTGTTCGCACCGGCCTTCGCCTCGGCGATCGACAGGCTGGGCTTCGAACACGCGTGCTATGCCGCGATCGCCTTCGTGCTGGTGACGATGTGGCCACTGGCGCTGTTCGCACTTAGGCCGCGGCGCGGAGGAGAGCACGACGAAGGCGACGCTGAGGCGGCCAAAGCCGATCCGCCCGGCCCCGCCCTCAGCCGCCGCGCATTGCTGGGCGAGCCGCGCTATCTCACGATGGTCGGCGCCTTCTCGCTCGCCTTGCTGGCGCAGATCAGCTTCATCGCTCACCAGGCCGCCTTCCTCGAGCCGTCGCTCGGACTGAAAGGCGCGGGCTGGGCAATCAGCCTCACGTCGTTGTCTGCGTTGATGGGCCGACTCCTAATCGGGCTCGTGGTCGATCGCATCGACCGCCGTCTTGCCACTGCGGTCGTCCTGCTGGTGCAGATCGCCGGGATGGTCGTGCTGTTGTCGAGCGCCGCGATGCCGGCGCTTTATCTCGGCTGCGTTCTGTTCGGCTTCGGCGTCGGCAATCTCATCACCCTGCCCGGCCTGATCGTGCAGAAGGAATTCCCGCGCCGTGACTTCGCGCGCGCCGTCAGCCTCAACGTGGCGATCACCCAACTCGTCGCCGCAATCGGACCGTCGCTGCTGGGGGTACTGCACGATCTCTCGGGCAGCTACCGCAGTTCGCTGATCGCCTGCCTCGTTCTGCAGGCGGCCGCGGCTCTTCTGGTGCTGGTGCGGCCCCGTGCGCGTTTCAGCGACGCCTGAGTCGCAGGAAAGTCGGTGTGCCGGCGATGCGTTTGGTTTCGTAACGCGTGCCCGGCCAGTCGGCGGGACGCGTGCGCCAGTCAGCCGGGCCCTCGGCCAGCCATTCGAACGTCGGATGGGTGCAGGCATGCTCGACCATCCAGGGCAGATAGCTTGGATCGTCGGTCGCCAGCCGCAACTCCGCACCCGGCTTCATCAGCGGCGCCAGCACGTCGAGAGTCGAGCGCTGCACGAACCGACGTTTGTGATGGCGCGTCTTGGGCCAGGGATCGGGAAACAGCACGAAGACGCGAGACAGCGAGCGCGGCGGCAGCGCACTCATCACCAGTCGAGCGTCGTCGGCGAACAGGCGCACGTTGGTCACCCCGGCACGTTCGATGTGCGCCAGGCACTTGGCGACGCCGTTGATATAGGGCTCGCAGCCGATCACGCCGACATGGGGATGCTGTGCGGCCTGCCAGACCAAATGCTCGCCGGCACCGAAGCCCACTTCGAGCCAGATGTCCCGCTCACCTCCGAAAAGCGCCGCCAGATCGATCTTTTGCGGCTCCGGAGGAACCGCGATCGATAGGCGGGGCAACAGCGTATCGAGCAGGGCTTCCTGCCCCGCCCGCAGTTTCTTGCCGCGCCGGCGGCCGTAGAGCGTCCGCTCTTTCTGGTCCGTCACTTCACCCCGATCACATCACGACATCGATGAGGTAGGGCCCCTTCTGCGACATCGCGTAGGTGAGCTGCTTGGTCAGCTCCTCGAGGTCGTGCGCCTTGCCGGCAGGCACGCCCATGCCCTTGGCCAGATCGGTGAACTGCAGGGTCGGCCGGTCGAGCGTCAGCATGTCGATGGCGCGAGGGCCGGGATTGGCCGCACCGACATCGGCCAGCTGGCTGTAGAGAATGTTGTAGGAGCGGTTCGAGAAGATCATCACGCAGACGTCGAGATTCTCGCGCGCCATCGTCCACAGCGACTGGATCGTGTACATCGCCGAGCCGTCGCCGATCATGCAGATGACCTTGCGGTCGGGGCACGCGACGGCAGCGCCGACGGCGACAGGTCCGCCGAAGCCGATCGAACCGCCCATGTTGTTCAGCCAGTCGTGCGGCGGTGCGCCGGCGCTGAACGGGAAGAAGCCGCGGCCCGTCGTCACCGACTCGTCGACCACGATCGCCCCTTCCGGCATCGTGGCGCCGAGCGCCTGGCCGAGACCGTCGAGCGTGAACTTGCCCTTCGGCCGCTCCGGCCGATTCGGCTGGGCAACGCCCGCGGCCTTTTCGTTCATCGCGTCGAGTTCCATCGCGAGCGCCTCGAGCGAGGCGAGCGGATCGCCTTCGACCGGGCAGAGCGTCATGGTCTCGCAGCCATCCGGCGTCAGCACCGACGGCTTGCCCGGATAGGCGAAGAAGGCGAACGGCGCCTTGGCGCCGCACAGCACCATCTGCTGTGTGCCTTTGAGCTGGGCCTGCGCATTCTCGATCACGAAGTGCAGACGCAGCACAGGAATGCGGCCTGCGCCGCGTTCGATACGCGCCGTGCCGCCGGCGCCCTGCACCTTGCAGCCGGTCTTCGCCGCGATCTTCCCCGCGAGTTCGAGGCCGCGCGCGCGAAGGGCACGGCCACCGATGAACAGCATCGCGTTTGGCTTCTTCAATGCCTTGGCCGCGGCCACCACCGTCTCGTTGCTCGGCTTCTCGGGTGCGGGCGTCGCCGGCGTCTCGGCCGGACCGTCGGCCTCGGTCCACGCGGTGTCTGCCGGCAGGATCAAGGTCGCGATCTGGCCAGGCGCCACGCGCGCGGCCTGGATGGCGAGCGCGCCGTCACGGGCCACGGTCTTCGACGTCGGCGAGGTCTTCACCCAATGCGAGAACGGCCGGGCGATGCCCTCGATGTCGGCGGTGAGCGGCGTGTCATACTTGATGTGATAGAGCGCGTGCTCGCCCACGATGTTGACGACGCCGGACCCCGCCTTCTTGGCGTTGTGCAGATTGGCTGCGGCATTGGCGAGGCCCGGGCCGAGATGCAGGAGCGTCGAGGCCGGCTTGTCCGTCATGCGGTAGTAGCCGTCGGCTGCGCCCGAGCAGACGCCTTCGAACAGGCCGAGCACGCAGCGCATGCCCTCGACCCGGTCGAGGGCGCCGACGAAGTGCATTTCCGACGTGCCGGGGTTGGCGAAGCAGACTTCCACGCCGCCCTTCACCAAGGTCCTGACGAGACTTTCCGCTCCGTTCATCCGCTCCCCCAACGCAAATCTAAAGTGTGCCGGCCACGCGGCCGGCGGCACCCTAGGCCAGCCGTGCCGGGAACCCAAGCCTTTGCGAAACCTAGCGAAATTCCAGATCAGAAAATTAAATGTTTGTTTTCAATGATTTATTCACTATACTTGAAGTAATAATTTAAGAGCGTGACTTTTCTTATGAGCCATTCGGTCCCCTCCGACAGCTCGTCCGCCGAACCCCTCTATCTGGTCGGCGCTGATCTGGTCGAATTCGATCGCCGCGATCTGCCGGTCTACGTGACGCCGCAGACGATGTGGGCCGACGCCGGCCTCGATTCGAACAGGTATGGCGTTGCACTCGACAGGGTCTTTGGCGACGGCGATGAAGTCCATATCGCGAGCCTCGCGATCGATGAAGAAGCGCGCGAGCGGGCCGAAGCAGCGCTGCCACCCCACGACCCGCTGGTCGTTCTGCCGGGCCTGTCCGACGGCCTGACGCTTACTCTGTGCGAACCGTCGCCGGTACTCGATGCGGTCAACCATGCGGCGCCGACGCCGGGCATCCCCGCGCTGTTCGAGTTCGGTCCTCCTGCGGCGTTCGCGCCAGTGCATGACGGCTGGAGCTGGGACGCTCACCGTCCGGACTGGGCCTACGACCACCAGATCTGAGGCGCCCCAGAGTCGAGGCGTGCGCGTCGAATTGAGGCGGGATACGTCCTGCCGCGTTGCCAAGCGGAGAACGGACAGCCTAAGACTGCACTCCTCTAAGGGGTGTGGGTTCATGTGGGTGCGGCGTCTGGCCGGCAGAAAGTTGGGCGCTGCGCTGCTGGCGCTGGCGACAATTGCATTCGTGTCGCCCGTCTTCGTATCGCCGCTCGCGGCGCAGGAACTCCGGATCGGCCTGCGCAACGAACCGACCGCGCTCGACCCGCAGTACCAGAACAGCCTGGCCAACAACCAGGTCGCCCTTCACATCTTCGAGCCGCTGGTGGCGCGCGATGCGCAGATGCGCCCGATCCCGGCGCTCGCGCTGTCCTGGAAGCCGCTCAGCGACACGGTCTGGGAATTCAAGCTCCGGCCCAACGTAAAATTCCAGGACGGGTCACCCTTCAACGCCCAGGACGTCGTCTTCACGTTCGAACGCGCCGCGAAGGTGCCCAATAGTCCGGCTCCCTTCACGCCGATCACGCGTCAGATCACCCGGCTGGAAATCGTCGATCCCCTGACACTGCGCATCACCACAGCGCAGCCAGCGCCTCTGCTTCCGATGGATCTCGGCAACCTGCCGATCCTGTCGCGCCATGCCGCCGGCGGCAGCGCGCCCGAGGGCCGCACCACCGCCGAACTCAATCGGGGAGAGGGTCTCGCGGGCACCGGTCCTTTTCGCTTCGGCGAATGGAAGCGCGGCAGCGACCTGGTGCTGCTGCGCAACGACTCCTACTGGGGCGACAAGCCGGCCTGGTCGAAAGTCGTGCTGCGGGCGCTGAGCAACGGCTCCGTGCGGGTGGCCGCATTGACCGTGGGCGACGTCGACTTGATCGAGGAGCCGCCGCCCGGCGGCCTCGCGATCCTGCGCAGGGAGGGACGGGCAGCTCTCGCCGAGGCCGTGTCGCATCGCCTGATCTATGTCGCGCTCGATCAGTTTGCCGAACCCTCGCCCGGCATTCCCGGCACCGAAGGCAAGAATCCGCTTAAGGAAAAGAAGGTGCGCGAAGCGCTTAGCCGCGCGATCGATCGCAAGGCGCTGGTCGACAAATCGCTCGACGGACTGGGCGTGCCGGCGGGCGACCTGCTGCCGTGGCCGGCGCTGGGTACGGCGAAGGAGACCCAAGCCGACCGCTTCGACCTGTCGGGAGCGCGGCGCCTTCTCAATGAAGCGGGCTGGGGCAAGGGTTTCTCGATCATGCTCGGCGCCCCGGCCGGTCGCTACTACGCCGACGTGAAGGTGGCGCAGGCGATTGCAGCGATGTGGAACCAGGTCGGCGTCAAGGCACAGGCCGAGACGGTCGAGACGCCCGTCTTCATCAAGAACCGCGACGAGTATCGCTACAGCGCCTATCTCGGCGGCTGGACCGGTGAGACCGGCGAACTCGCCAGCCCGCTGCGGGCGCTCGCTGCCACACCAAATCGCGAGCGCGGGATGGGCGGGGTGAACCGCGGCCGGTATTCCAATCCTGCACTCGACGCGCGGCTGGAAGAGGCCATGCGCACGGTCGATCTCAAGAAGCGCGAGACGTTGCTTCAGCAGGCGAGCCGGCTGCTGACCGCCGACTACGGCGTGCTGCCGCTCTATTTCGAGGTCTCCGTGTGGGCCCTGCGCCGCGACCTCGTCTACGCAGCGCGCGCCGACCAGCTGACCCTGGCGCAGTTCGTCACGGCGAAGCCCGCCTCGCGTTAGGCGGCGTCACCGAGCTCGAGCTGGACGAGGTTCACCCAGTAGGCAGCTCCCGTGGTCAGGATCTCGTCGTTGAAATCGTAGAGCGGCGAGTGGACGTTCTGGCAGCCGCCTTCGCCATCCCCGCCATTGCCGATCATGATGTAGGCGCCCGGCTTCTTCTCCAGCATGAAGGCGAAATCCTCGGCCCCGGCGAGTGGTGCGGTATTGGCGTTGACCTTGTCGCGGCCGACCGTCAGCGCCGCGGCTTCGACCGCGAGCGAAGTCTGCTCGGCGGCGTTGACCAGCGCCGGGTAACGGCGGTGGTATCTGCTGATCGCCTGGCAGCCGCCCGCCTTCGCGATGCCGTCTGCAACCTCGGCCAGCCGGCGCTGCAGCAGATCGCGTACGTCCGCCGAGAAGCTGCGCGCCGTGCCCTTGATCAGCACCTCCGAAGGAATGACATTGGGCGAACCGGGGGTGCCGGCATGGATGTGGCCGACGCTCAGCACGGCGGCCTGCGCCGGCGGCACGTTGCGGCCGACGATGCCCTGCACCGCCACGATGAACTGTGCCGCGACGAAGGTCGGATCAGTGCCGCGGTCGGGCATGGCGCCATGGCCGCCGGTACCCTTGAACGTCACTTCCCAGCTGTCGGACGACGCCAGCATCGCGCCGGTGCGGATGGCAAAGGTGCCGGTATCGATGCCCGGCATGTTGTGCATGCCGTAGACGGCGTCGCACTTGAACTTGTCGAACAGGCCCTCCTCGATCATCACGCGCGCGCCGCCCAGCCCTTCCTCGGCCGGCTGGAAGATGAAATGGACGGTGCCGGCGAAGTCGGGTTCGCGCGCCAGATGCTGCGCGGCGCCCAACAGCATGGTGGTGTGCCCGTCATGGCCGCAGGCATGCATCTTGTTGTCGTGCACGGAGGCGTGGGCGAAGGCGTTCTTTTCCTGCAGATGCAGCGCGTCCATGTCGGCGCGCAGGCCGATCGTCTTCTGGCCAGGCTTGCGCCCCTTCAGGGTACCGACCACGCCGGTGGTGGCGAGCCCACGGTGGATCTCGATGCCCCAAGAGGTGAGCTTGTCGGCCACGATTTGCGCCGTGCGCGTTTCCTCGAACGCGGTTTCGGGATGGCGATGGATGTCTCGGCGGATCGAGGTCAGCTCGGCCGCAAGGCCGGCAAGGCGGTCGGGCGTGATGTGTGACATGCACCCACACTAGAACCCGGCCATACAAAAGAAAACGGCGAGACCGGTTTCCCGGTCTCGCCGCTTCGCACGCACCTTCAGCGAGCGTTCGTCGCACTCGCCGCGGTGCGCGGCTGGCCACAATCCCTTGCAGGACCGCGAGTGGCCGATGGATTGCGAGTTCCCCGCTCGCCACCATCATCCTCGGGGCACGTCCGGTCCATGCGCCTGGACCTTTCGCATCGAACCCCAGTACCGGTTTCCCGTCGGCAGCCCCTCCTCGAGAAGGGGTGCGGCGTCTCGCAAAGGACGACCCTGCGAGACACTCCTGAGGCCCATCAGCGGCTTTCGCCACCGCGAGGAACCTTGCGGCCCCTCTCTCCGCCCGATGCGCCCCGCTCTCGCGGACACCGAACTTCGTGAGAAGAACCTTCGCCCTCTGCATGCAGCCCATCAAGCGCCGGAATCTGCCGACTCCGGTGGATTGGCAGGATAACGAGGATGGATTGCCGCGCACCACCATGGAGGGTGGCGCCAGGCCCCTCGACGCGCTAAATCCGGCGCCGCCATGATTCTTTTTCCTGCGATCGATTTGAAGGACGGCAAGTGCGTGCGGCTGCTGCGCGGCGACATGGCCCGCGCCACGGTGTTCAACGATAGCCCGGCCGCCCAGGCCAAGGCCTTCGCCAACGCCGGTTGCGAATGGCTGCACCTGGTCGATCTCAACGGCGCGGTCGAAGGCCATCCGGTCAACCGCGCGGCAGTTCAGAGCATTCTGAAGGAGATCGAGGTGCCGACGCAGCTCGGCGGCGGCATTCGCACCATCGAAAGCATCGCGCAGTGGTTCGAGGCTGGCGTGAAGCGCGTGATCCTGGGAACGATCGCGGTGAAGGAGCCGGGCCTCGTGAAGGCGGCGTGCAAGCAGTGGCCCGGCCAGGTCGCGGTCGGCATCGACGCACGCGAAGGCATCGTGGCGGTCGATGGCTGGACCAAGCAAAGCACGATGCGTGCGCTCGACCTGGCGCTGCGTTTCGAGGACGCCGGCGTCGCCGCCATCATCTATACCGACATCGATCGCGACGGTGCGATGGGCGGCGTCAACATCGACGCCACCATCACGCTCGCCCAGCACCTGACCACGCCGGTGATCGCCTCGGGTGGCGTCAGTTCGCTCGACGATCTGCGCGAGCTTCGGCCGGCGGAGGAGTACGGTATCGTCGGCGCCATCGTCGGCCGCGCGCTCTATGACGGACGGGTCACCGTGCCCGACGCCATCCGCGTGCTGAAGGGCGACTGACATGACGATGCTGAAGGTCCGCATCATCCCGTGCCTCGACGTCAAGGACGGGCGCGTGGTCAAGGGTGTGCAGTTCCTCGACCTGCGCGACGCCGGCGACCCCGTCGAGCAGGCGCGCTTCTACGACGCCGCCGGCGCCGACGAACTCACCTTCCTCGACATCACCGCGAGCCACGAGAATCGCGACACGATCTTCGACGTCGTGGCGCGCACCGCCGAGCAGTGCTTCATGCCGCTGACAGTCGGCGGCGGCGTGCGCACCATCGAAGACATCCGCAAGCTCCTGCTGGCGGGCGCCGACAAGGTGTCGATCAACTCCGCGGCCGTGAGCCGTCCGGAGTTCGTCCGCGAGGCCGCCGAGAAATACGGCGACCAATGCATCGTGGTCTCGATCGACGCCCGCAAGGTCGCGCCCGGCAAATGGGAGGTCTTCACCCATGGCGGGCGCAAGGGCACCGGGCTGGATGCCATCGACTGGGCCCGCCGCATGACGTCCCATGGGGCAGGTGAGGTGTTGATCACCTCGATGGACCGCGACGGCACCAAGCAGGGCTTCGACCTCGACCTGACCCGGGCGATCTCCGATGCCGTGACCGTTCCGGTGGTGGCCTCGGGCGGAGTAGGCACGCTCGACCATCTGCTGGAGGGCGTGACCAAGGGCGGCGCCTCGGCGGTATTGGCCGCCTCGATCTTCCATTTCGGCGAGTTCACCATCGCCCAGGCCAAGGAGCATCTCGCACGGGCCGGCGTCCCGATGCGGCAAATCTCGCCCTCGCCATAATTTTGCGTTACAATGGCAAACACGCCCGTCGAAGAGGCGTCGGTAGAGTTCCCCTCCATGGCCAAGAAGAAGAAAGCAAAAAAGAAAGCGCTCAAAAAGCAGCGCGATGCGGTGGGCGACGGCCTCGAGCACGTGCTCGACCGGCTTTATGTCGTGATCGAGAGCCGCAAGGGTGCCGACCCCGACACGTCGTACACGGCGCGTCTGTTCTCGCGCGGCCGCCAGCAGATCGCCAAGAAGCTGGGCGAAGAAGCGGTCGAAGCGCTGATCGAGGGCATTCGTGGCGACCGCCCCAAGCTGGTCGCTGAAAGCGCCGACATGCTCTACCACCTGCTGACCCTTTGGGCGGCAACGGGCGTGAAGCCCAGGGCGGTATGGACCGAACTGGCGCGCCGCGAGGGCCTGTCGGGCATCGCCGAGAAGGCAGCCCGCAAACCCAAGTGAACTAGAGAACGCCCGCGCTAGAGGGCGAGCAGCGGTGCCCAGTCGGCCAGGTCGAACGCGACGGCCACGGCGCCGCCCTGCGTGCCAACCCCGACCTTGCGACCCAGTCTCCTTGCCAGATTGCGCACCCGATCGCGCAGGCGAACCACAGCCCGTACGGACGGGCGCAACGGGCGATGCATCACCGCGATCTTGCGAACGTAGGCCGACACCTGCCAATGGGCCCGGCTACCCTGGCGGAAGGTAACGACGTCGCCGGCCGCAACGTGCCAGACCTTGCCGTCGCCATCGGTGATGATGGCTTCACCTTCCAGAATATAGGCGGTCTCGTCGCAGGCGTAGTACCAATAGAACCGGCCGGCCGTGCAATCCCACAGGTCAACCCAGGTCCGGCCGTCGGTCAGACGCGACAACGGCGCATAGCGCGCCTGCGGGCGTCCTTCGAGAATCCAGTCGGGATGGATCGGCGCCGGCGCGAGTTCACGCTGGGCTTTTTCTAGGGACGAATGAGCGAACGAACCTGACGACATGCGCGCCAACTCTTGCAGGGCCACTCACGCGACTTTGAGAAAGGCACTATCCTGCGTCAAGCGCAGAGGAACCCGATGACTGTATACGACCGCACCAACATCTTCGCCAAAATCCTGCGCGGCGAGGCGCCCTGCACCAAGGTCTACGAGGACGAGCATGTGCTCGCCTTCAACGACATCCATCCCAAGGCGCCGGTCCACGTGCTGGTGATTCCCAAGGGAGAGTACGTCTCGATCGTCGATTTCACGGAAAAGGCGTCGGCGGAAGCGATCGCCGCCTTCTGGCGGGCCGTCACCAAAATCGCAGACCAGCTGGGAGTCGGTAGCGGCTTTCGCGTTGTGTCCAACCATGGGCCCAATGGCGGCCAGCTCGTGTTCCACTTCCACGTCCACATTACCGGCCGGCGATGAAGCGTCGCCGGGCGCTCACCCTGGCGGGCTCGGCACTGGGCGGCGCAGCGTTGGGCGCGCGACCAGCCGGCGCCGAGGGCTTCAAGACCCGTCAGGTGCGCTTTCCCGGTGCGGGCGGCATCGAACTGGCCGGTACCCTGCTGCTGCCGATGAACAGCGAGCTGCAGAAGGTTCCCGGCGCGGTGTTGATCGCAGGCAGCGGCCCGACCGATCGCGACGGCAACAATCCGCTGATCCCGGCGAAGATCGACCTGCTGAAGCAGATCGCCGAACTCTTGGCCGAGGCCGGCATCGCCAGCATCCGCTACGACAAGCGAGGCATTGGCCAGTCGACGAAAGCGCCGGCCAAACTCGCCGACCGGGAACTCTTCTTCGCCTGGGAGAACTTCATCGGCGACGTGCAGCTGGCACACGCCGAACTGATCAAGCAGGACGAGGTCAAGGCCTATGCCACCGCCCTGCTGGGCCACAGCGAGGGCGGATTGTTCGCCGTCGCAACGGCGGAAGCGAGCGTGCCGGCCCGCGCGCCCTATGCGCTGGTGCTGGCAGGAACGCCGGGCCGGCCGTTGCAGGAGATCATTCGCAATCAGCTCGCCCGCAACGCCCCGCACCTGGTCGCGCCAGCCGAGCGCATCATGGACGCGATCCGCCGCACGAGCCGGGTGCCGAGCGACGTGCCGGCCGATCTCACCTCTCTCTTTCCGCCCTATATCGGTCCGTTCCTGCACGGCGAACTGGGCTTCGATCCGGCGAAGACGCTGCTCGCCCTGAAGCAGCCCTGCCTCCTTCTGCATGGCGGCGCCGACCAGCAGGTCGTGCCGATGGGAGAGATTCAGCCGCTGATCGATGCGCTCGAGCGCCGAGCCGGCCCGGCCGAAGCGATCGTGGCGCCGCTGGTCAGCCACAACCTGAAATCCGTCTCCGG
>CAYZQZ010000056.1:12849-14517 GCA_964480235.1 uncultured Reyranella sp.
GCGGCCATCGAACGCGCCTGGCATCGCTACTCGATGATCCTGCTGTCTGGCCAGCAGCTCGGCGACGACGATTTGCTGGCGTTCAGCCGCCGCTTCGGCGAACTCGACCCGCCGCCCAACCAGGAACGCGGCCGGATCAGCCCGCCCGGCTATCCCGAGGTCTACGTCGTGTCCAACGTGCTCGACAGCAACGGCGATCCGATCGGCGCGCTCGGCAACGGCGAGGCGGTCTGGCACACTGACATGAGCTATCTCGATGCGCCGCCCGACGCCTCGATGCTGTTTGCGCTGGAAATTCCTCCGACCGGCGGCAACACTTGGTTCTGCGGCATGCAGGCTGCCTGCGACGCGCTGCCGGCCGATCTGCGGCGCAAGATCGAAGGTCGGCGCATCAAGCACGACGGCACCTACAATTCCGGCGGCTATCTGCGCAAGGGCGTGACGCCGACCGACGATCCGTTCGCCGCACCCGGCGCGTGGCATCCGGCGATCCTGCGCCATCCCTCGAACGGCCGCGCCACGCTATATCTCGGGCGCCGCCGCAATTCCTACGTCGAAGGCTATTCGCGGCCCGAGTCCGATGCCGTGCTCGAAGAGCTGTGGGCGCATGTCACGCAGCCGCAGTTCCTGTACGAGCACAAATGGCGGCTCGGCGATCTCGTGATGTGGGACAATCGCTCGACCATGCATCGCCGCGATCCGTTCGATGGCGCGGCGCGGCGGGTCATGCATCGCACCCAGATCAAGGGGTCGGGCGTGCCAATTGCCTTCTCTGGCGCCCGCGCCGCCTGACGAATCGAACGACCGAAATCAAACGACGAACACCAAGGGACGGGGAAACACCATGCGCCGGCAGAAGAAATTTTATGCCTGGGGTTACGCCGACGAGGATCTGAGCGCCGAAGAGATCAAGCCGTGGGAGGCGGAGCTGGCGGCGCGCTACCGGGTCAGCGGCTTTGACGTGACGCCGGCGCCCAAGCCGGAGGAATTCACCCTGCGCAAGCCGCGCGTGGACGTACCGTCGGGCCTGCAGGCAATGGTGCGCACTGATCAGCTGACGCGGCTCGAGCACAGCTACGGCAAGGCGGGCTTCGACGCGATCCGCATGCTGCAGCGCTCGGTGCCCAATCCGCCCGACGCCGTGGCGTTTCCCGAAAGCGAGCAGGACATCGTGCGCGTGCTGGAATGGTGCGACGCGATCGGCGCCAAGGCGATCCCCTACGGTGGCGGCTCGTCGGTGGTGAAGGGTATCGAGCCGTCGGCCGCCTTCGACAAGGTCGTGACGATTTCCATGCGCCACATGGATAAGGTGCTGGAGGTCGATCCGATCAGCCAGGCGGCCCGCATCCAGGGCGGCATCTACGGTCCGGCGATCGAGGACGAACTGCGCCAGACGCCGTTCACCATGCGCCACTACATGCAGGCTTATCGCTGCTCGACCTTGGGCGGCTGGATCGCCACACGCTCGGGCGGCCACTACGCCACGCTCTACACGCACATCGACGATTTCGTCGAAAGCACGCGGGTCGTGACGCCGGCCGGCACGCTCGAGACCCGCCGCCTGCCGGGCTCCGGCGCCGGGCCCTCCCCTGACCGCATGTTCCTCGGCTCCGAAGGCATCCTGGGAATCATCACCGAGGCCTGGGTGCGCCTGCGCAAGAAGCCGAC